>JAGLKH010000391.1 GCA_023141985.1 Flavobacteriaceae bacterium
AATAACATGTTTAACTTAATGCTTATAAATGCTGTTCAAGAAGGAACAGAATTAATTACTGGTGGTGAATCTGTAGAAAAAACGCTTTCTATTATAGAATTAATAAGAAGTGGTGGCGCAGCAGGGCAAATAATCATTTTTCTACTATTTGCACTTTTAATGGTAGCAACTTATATTTATTTTGAACGCTTATTTGCTATTAAAGCAGCAACAAAAGTAGATCCTAATTTTATGAACCAGATCAAGGATCATATTTCTAATGGTAAAGTAGATTCGGCTCAAGTATTATGTGCTCAGGTAAACTCTCCGGTATCCAGATTAATAAGCAAAGGGATTACAAGAATAGGAAAACCTTTAGAAGATATTAATACCGCAATCGAAAATGCAGGCAAACTAGAAGTTTATGGTTTAGAAAGAAATGTTAGTGTTCTCGCAACTATTTCCGGAGCAGCTCCAATGATTGGATTCCTTGGAACAGTTATAGGTATGATATTAGCAATATTCGAACTCGCCAATGCAGGTGGTCAAATCGATATTGAGTTGTTATCCAATGGATTATATACTGCAATGACAACAACAGTAGCAGGATTGATAGTTGGTATAATTGGGTATATAGCGTATAATCATTTGGTAGTAAGAACCAATAAAGTAATACATCTAATGGAAGCTCATTCGGTAGAATTTTTAGACCTTCTTAACGAACCTGTTTAATATGGAGTTTAAAGGAAGAAATAAAGTCACGCCAGAATTCAATATGTCATCAATGACAGATATTGTATTTCTGTTATTAATATTTTTTATGTTGGCATCGACATTAGTTTCAGTAAATGCAATCGATATCTTATTGCCTAAAGCAAGTGGTCTGACCGAAAATAAAAAGTCTGTTTCAGTAAGTATTAAAAAAGATCTCACTTACTATATCGATCAGAAACGTGTTGGTATAAGTGTTTTAGAAAGTGAGTTACTTGCGGCTTTATCAAAAGAAACGACTCCAACTATAGTTTTAAGAGCAGAGAAATCGGTTCCTATAGATAATGTTGTAAAAGTTATGGATATAGCTAATAGAAATAAATTCAAAGTTATCTTAGCTGTAAAACCTAATTAAGGTGAAATGAGCATATCTGAATATTTTTAAATTTTGATTGAAATTAATATGCGAATTCCGTCTGACAAATAAAAGCAGTAGATATTAGTAAATGAAATATTTTGAAACCAAATATGAAAAAGATTCGGCAAGGATAACTGTTTTATTTGCAATAATTTTGATATTGTTAATTTTTATTGCAGGACCTAAATATATGGATCCACCATTAGAATATGGTGTTGCTGTTAATTTTGGAACTACAGATTATGGTAGTGGTAATATTCAGCCAAAAAAACCTATAAAATCCGAAGTTAAAGAAGTTATCAAACAACCTGAAGTTGTAGAATCTCAACCTGAAGTATCTACTCCACAAGAAGCTAAT
Organism: Flavobacteriaceae bacterium; assembly: GCA_023141985.1. Classification (GTDB taxonomy): domain Bacteria; phylum Bacteroidota; class Bacteroidia; order Flavobacteriales; family Flavobacteriaceae; genus PRS1. The sequence goes on from JAGLKH010000391.1 coordinate 1,467, forward strand.
GAAGATTTAGTTACTCAAGAAAATGAAGAAAGCATTGCTATAAAAAAGCAAAAAGAAGCCGAAGCAAAAGCTAAGGCAGAAGCCAAAGCTGAAGCTGAACGCATTGCAAAAGAAAAAAGGGAACTTGAAGAAAAAAAGAAAAAATTAGATGCTTTAATTGGTGGTATTGGTAAGTCTGATGGGACGGATACAGGAAGCGAAGGTAACGATAGTGAGCCTGGAGATAAAGGACAATTAGATGGCGATCCTTATGCGCCAAGTTATTTTGGCGATCCTGGCCCAGGTGGTGGAGGCGTTGGATATGGATTAAGAGGACGAGGTAAACCTACAAAATCTAAAGTTATTCCTGAGTGTGACGAAGAAGGGAGTGTGGTTGTAGAAATTCATGTAAATAGAGAAGGTAGAGTTGTAAACGCTGTTCCGGGAAAAAGAGGAACCACAGGAAATATTTGTTTGTATGATGCTGCAAAAAAAACAGCGCTTACTTACAAATGGCCATCCGATTCTAAAGCACCTTCAAAGCAAGTTGGATTTGTGGTTATTAACTTTAGTGTAAGTCAATAAACGAATTATTTACTCAATGGATTTAGGTTTTAGGAAATTTTGACGAATTTACTTTTTTCTTTGTCAAGACAAAATTTTAAGCATAGCCTTAGTTACGGTTTAAAATATTAACACAGAGAAAGGAAAAAAGAAAGAATGAAAAACCCGAAAGCCTATGTGCATTGAGTATAGAGATACTATTAATTGGATGTTTAGCCAATTACCAATGTATCAAAATAAAGGTAAATCGGCCTACAAAGAAGATTTATTAAACACAATTAAACTCTCAAAGCATTTAGATTTACCTGAAACTAATTTTAAATCTATTCATGTTGCGGGAACCAATGGTAAAGGATCTACAAGCCACATGATTGCTTCTATTCTACAGGAAGCAGGTTATACTGTAGGTTTATATACCTCACCTCATTTAAAAGATTTTCGAGAACGCATAAAACTAAATGGAAAAAGTGTTAGCAAACAATTTGTAATTCAGTTTATTAAAAAAAACAAATCTTTTTTTGAGACAAATTCACTCTCATTTTTTGAAATGACAGTTGGAATGGCTTTCGATTATTATGCAAAACAAAAAGTTGATATTGCAGTCATTGAAGTTGGTCTTGGAGGTCGATTAGATTCAACAAATATTATTGTACCAGAAGTCTCTGTAATTACAAACATAGGATTGGAGCATACACAATTTTTAGGATATACTTTAAAAGAAATTGCTTTTGAAAAAGGTGGAATTATAAAGCCCAATGTTCCAGTTATTATTGGTGAAACTCAAAGTGACACAAAACAAATTTTTAAAAATTTAGCAAAAGAGAATGTAGCTCCTATTTATTTTGCTGATAAATTAATCACTACCGATTATCCTTCAGATTTAAAAGGAAATTACCAAAAGCATAATATAAAAACGGCTGTTCAAACAATTAATGAACTAAAGAAGAAAGGTTTTGTTGTTTCTGAAGAAGCTATTAAAAATGGATTACTAAGTGTTGTTAAAAATACAGGACTTAAAGGACGTTGGCAAATACTGCAAAATCACCCTAAAATTATTTGTGACACTGCACATAATAAAGAAGGATTAACTTATGTGATGGCTCAACTTAAGGAAGAATCCTTTGAAAATCTTCATATTGTTTTGGGTATGGTAAATGATAAAGAGTTAGATAATCTCATTGATTTATTTCCTAAAAAAGCTACTTATTATTTTTGTAAACCAAATATTTTAAGAGGACTAAATGCAACCATTTTAAAAGATAGTTTTGTTAAAAAAGGCTATCATGGAAACATTTATAATTCTGTAGCTTTAGCACTTGAAAATGCTAAGGAAAATGCTGAAAAAAAGGACTTGATTTATGTTGGTGGAAGCACTTTTGTTGTGGCTGAAATTATTTAGAATTTTGTTTATTATTATTTGGTAGATAAAAAATCTGACTTATATTTGCAGTCCAATAATTGGGGCAATTAGCTCAGTTGGTTCAGAGCACTTGGTTTACACCCAAGGGGTCAGGGGTTCGAATCCCTTATTGCCCACAAATAAGCAAAGTCTACACGAAAGTGTAGACTTTTTTTATAGAACAAAATGAACGTGTTCAATTTTGTGAAATAAAAAATGACACACAAACAAAGTTTGTGTAGACTTTATTTTCAGAATGGGGAGAAAAGGGATATGTAATCCCTCATCGCCCACAAAAACAAAAACTCCCGATGTAATTTGCATCGGGATTTTTTGTTTCGATAAATCGAAAGCTTGCTTTAAGATCTTAATGAAACAAAAATCATAACAGAGCATAGCTCTGTATAGGATTGTATTTGCAGAAGTGGTTGTTTAGGGATCAACAAAGTTAATTCCTTACGAGACATCAAATAAAGTTTGTAATTTAGCAGAAATATTTTTTCGGGTCATTAACTCAGTTGGTTTAGAGTGTTACCTTGACAGGGTAGAAGTCACTGGTTCGAATCCAGTATGACCCACATCAATCGAAAAATCTGTACAGAAGTACAGATTTTTTATTTCTGCAAAAAAATAAAGCTCGCTTTTAAAGCTTTTGCAGAAATAAAAAAGC
>JAGLKH010000392.1 GCA_023141985.1 Flavobacteriaceae bacterium
GTTTAATATATTTATTTAATTCAATATTTGATAATATGTTTCCCTTTGGGGATTAAGGGGCTAATCCTACTGCTTCACCAATAAGTGTTGCGCTTGTACATTCGTTTGTTTTTACATTTACAAAATCACCAATTTTATAATGCTCTTTAGGGAAGACGACAACAGTATTATGTTCGTTACGTCCAGACCAATGTTTTGTTGATTTTTTAGACTCTTTTTCAATCAACACTTCTACAATTTTTCCTAAATCTTGCTGTGTTCTATATAAACTATGTTTTTGTTGCAATTGAAGAATTTCATTAAATCTTCTTTTTTTTACTGCTTCAGGAATATCGTCTTTCATTTTACGTGCTGCAAGTGTTCCAGGTCTTTCAGAATATGTAAACATATAACCAAAGGAATACTTTATATACTCCATTAAACTCAAGGTGTCTTTATGGTCTTCTTCAGTTTCAGTTGGAAAACCAACAATTAAATCATGACTTATTGTACAATCAGGAATAATACGCTTAATGTTATCAATTAATTCAAAGTATTCTTCTCTTGTATGCAAGCGATTCATGGCTTTTAAAATACGATTACTTCCGCTTTGTACCGGTATATGAATGTAATTACAGATGTTGTTGTGCTTTGCCATAGTTTTAATTACATCTAATGACATATCTTGGGGGTTGGATGTTGAAAAACGAATGCGCATTTTTGGTTGTGCTTGAGCACAAAGGTCAAGTAATTTTGAAAAATTGACTGCTGTTGCTTTTTGCATGTCAGAAGCTTTAACAAAATCTTTTTTTAGACCACCTCCATACCAAAGGTAACTGTCAACGTTTTGACCTAACAAGGTAATTTCTTTATAGCCTTTGTTCCAAAGGTCATTAACTTCTTCAATAATACTATGTGGATTACGGCTCCGCTCACGACCTCGCGTAAAGGGCACTACGCAAAATGTACACATATTATCGCAACCACGAGTTATAGAAACAAAAGCAGTTACACCATTACTGTTTAGTCTAACAGGAGAAATATCGCCATAAGTTTCTTCTTTTGATAAGATAACATTAACTGCATTTCTCCCTTCTTCAACTTCTGAAATTAAATTTGGCAAATCTTTATATGCATCAGGTCCTACTACAAGATCAACTATTTTCTCTTCTTCAAGGAATTTTTCTTTTAAGCGTTCGGCCATGCATCCTAAAACACCAACTTTCATGTTTGGGTTTTTCTTTTTTACAGCATTATATTTTTCTAACCGTTTTCTAATGGTTTGTTCTGCCTTATCACGAATAGAACAGGTGTTTACTAAAACCAAATCGGCATCTTCAAGATTTTGCGTTGTATTAAATCCTTCGTTAGTTAATATTGAAGCAACAATTTCACTATCACTAAAGTTCATAGCACAGCCATAACTCTCTATAAAAAGTTTGCGTTGGTTGTTCTCTTTAGCTTCTAAAATAAGACTTTCACCTTGTTTATTTTCGTCTATAATCTTTTCCATAAAGTACGTTGAAAAGCGTATCAGTCAATAAGTGTGCAAAGATACAATTATTTTAAATATTATGACAAAGTGGCATGCTTAAAGTTTTATTTGTAAAGAAGGTATAAACCATTTACTTTTGGGTAATTACATAACACAACTAAACTATTATGAATACTATTACCACATTACTAGAAAAAATAAGTAATGCTAAAGACTTAGATTTTGCGACTATTTTTAGTGAATCCATAGAATTGTTTAAAAAGACTTGGGTGCAAGGATTTTTAATGCAGTTATTTATACTTGTTATAATGTTGCCTTTTATTCTTGTGCTTTATGTACCATTAATAGTGATTTTTATTGGTCAAGCAAGAGATGGTAATTACAATCCTGGAGATTTTGATTCTTTTTTTGCTGGATTTACATTAATTTATATTCTATTTATTGTTGCTGGCATTGTTGTTTTGAGTGCAGTTTCTGTAGCTTTAAATGCGGCTTTTTTTAGAATTATGAAAGCTTTAGATGAAGGTAAGGAAGTAAAAACATCAGATTTCTTTTACTTTCTTAATGGAAAATATTTAAGTAAAGCGTTTCTGTTAATTATAGTATCTATACTAATTTCTATACCTGCTGTATTATTATGTTATTTACCAATATTTTATGTACTAGTGCCTTTATCCTATTTTACATTATTTTTCGCATTTAATCCGGAATTAAGTATTGGAGAGATTGTAAAAGCGAGCTTTAGTTTAGGACATAAAAAATGGTTACTTTCATTTGGATTAATAATTGTGTGTTCATTTTTAGCCTCAATTGTCGGGTTTTTGTTATGCGGAATAGGAGCCTTGTTTACATCAGCATTTGTTTATCATCCCGTTTACTT
>JAGLKH010000393.1 GCA_023141985.1 Flavobacteriaceae bacterium
CCTTTTTGTCTCCAGATTTTTAATGTAAGATTCATCTTAGTTATTGGTTATTCGTTAAAAGTTATTGGTAAACTCTAACTTATTTCTTATTTGCGTTTTTTATAAGATATTTTATATATCCATTTAGTATTGTTAGGCACTCAACTGTCGCTGATTTTAATTTCAAAAACTCTTCATCATTAATATAATCTTCATCATTTGCAGTTATTAGTTGGTCTATTATCTCATGTAAAGAGCCTCTTGCTATTCTACAAAATTGTGCATTCTCTTTAAAATGAAACCTTCCGTAGCCTTCAGAAATATTATGAGTAACTGATCGTGATGCTCTTCTCATTTGAGATACTAACTCAAATTTTTCAAAAGAAGGAAATGTCTTTATCAATTTTGAAATTTCTTTTCTTAAAGCTCTTCCTTTCTTCCAACATTCTAAATCTTCAAAAGAACGTATATCACTCATATATTTCGCTATTAATAATTAAGTTAATGATTTAGATAAATAGTCCATTAATTAAACGAATATTATAATTACTCCAAAAGCACTAATAACTCCATAACCAATAACTTTTCAACTACTTATAACTTCTTTGTTTCAATTCAATATCCTTAAACTCTAATTCTTCTTTATGTAATACTGCATCTGCTGGTTCTCCTTTATATTCCCAAGCTGAAACATAAGCGAAATCAACATCATTGCGTTTTGCCTCTCCTTTTTGTTCACCTTCAAGCTCAACAGATTCTTCTCTAAAATGTCCTCCACAAGATTCGTTCCTGTCTAAGGCGTCTTTGGCAAAAAGTTCTCCTAACTCTAAAAAGTCGGCAACGCGTCCTGCTTTTTCAAGCTCCATATTCATTTCATTTTTATTTCCTGGAACTTTTACATCCTTCCAAAATTCTTCCCGAATGACTTTAATTTCAGTCATAGCCTCTTTTAAATCCTTTTCGTTACGAGCCATACCAACTTTATCCCACATTACTTTTCCTAAGCGTTTATGGAAATGGTCAACAGATTTTGTTCCTTTATTATTCATAAAGAAATCAATTCTTTCTTTAACCTCATTTTCTACTTTATCAAACTCAGGTGTGTCAATAGGTATTTTTCCTGTACGAATATCATCTGATAGATAATCACCAATAGTATAAGGCAACACAAAATAACCATCGGCTAAACCTTGCATTAATGCAGAAGCTCCAAGTCTGTTTGCTCCGTGATCACTAAAGTTAGCTTCACCTATACAATATAATCCGGATACCGTGGTCATCAAATTATAATCTACCCAAACACCTCCCATAGTATAATGTGTAGCAGGATAAATCATCATTGGCGTTTCATAGGGATTTTCGGCTATAATCTTCTCATACATTTGGAATAGATTCCCGTATTTTTCTTCAATAATCGCTTGACCTAATTTAATAATTTCTTCTTTAGAAGGATTATTAATTCCATGAATTTTAGCCTGCTCTTTTCCGTAACGTTCAAAAGCAAATGCAAAATCTAAATACACCGCTTCGCCAGTTGCATTGACTCCATAACCGGCATCGCAGCGTTCTTTTGCTGCACGAGAGGCTACATCACGAGGTACTAAGTTTCCAAATGCAGGATACCGCCTTTCTAAATAGTAATCTCTGTTTTCTTCAGCGATTTCAGTTGGTTTTAATTTTCCTTGCTGAATTGCTTTCGCATC
>JAGLKH010000394.1 GCA_023141985.1 Flavobacteriaceae bacterium
AGCCATATAATCTAAACTTTTACCTTCCAGCATTTTAATAGATTGATCTGTATCAGAGAAATTTCCAATAAACGTGATCACATTTCCATTTTTGCTTCGGTTAAACATTAAAATAGCATTGTTATTTGTTTCAATTCTATTTATTGTCGCTTTATTTTTTCCTCCGTTTAAAGCAGCATTTGTGTTTTTTAGTTTTCCTAACTTTTCTAATAACTCCCAGCTTTTACCTTTTGTTTTTGGTATAGAATCTTTCTCGAAAAACTTCAATCTATAACTCAAATCGTATTCTTGCCCAGAATAAATTAAAGGCATCCCTGGAACCATATAACTAAAAGCCATCATTAATTCTGAAGCATCTCCCATTCGTTCTTTTATTGTACCACTCCATGAATTTTCATCATGATTGGTAACAAAATTCATAAGAATATCATCTGCTTCATAACGTTTATAAGTCTTCTTCATATAATCATCCCAATCTTGGACACTCTTCTCGCCTTTAGCCATTGCATTCATTATATGGTGTCCATCCCAGGCATAAACCATATCAAAAAGATTGCCTTTTAACAATTCCGGTTCCCAAGCTTCTGCCAGCATGAATATCTCTTTTTCTTTTCTTAACTGCAGAAAAGCCTCATCCCAGAAATCTGTAGGTACCGACCCTGCTACATCACATCTAAACCCATCAATATTTTCTTCTGTGATCCAATATTTCAAATCTTTAATCATTTCTTTACGTAAGTCTTGATTATCATAATTTAAATCTGCAACATCTGCCCATCCAACAGGAGTGCCATCTTGATTTAAAGGTTCTGTAATGTCTCCTTTATCATTTTTTGTATAAAATTCCGGGTTGGTTTGCATCCAGGTATGATCCCATCCTGTATGGTTTGGCACCCAATCTAAAATTACATAAATACCATTATCATGTGCTGTTTTTAGTAACTCTCTAAAATCTTCTATAGTCCCAAATTCTGGATTTACCTTTGTAAAATCTGACACTGCATAATAACTACCCAGTGCTTTTTTGCGTTCTGCTTCATCTTCAATTAAACTCGCAAAATCTCCACCAGTAGCTTTACGCCTGGTTTCAGAAATTGGAAAAATTGGCATCACCCAAATAATTTTTACACCTAACTGTTTTAGCTGAGGAATATCTTTAGTGAACTCATTAAATGTCCCTTCTGGTGAGTATTGACGAATGTTGGCTTCATAAATAACTGCGCTTTCCATCATTTCTGAAGATACTGCTGCTATTTCTTTTGCTGTTTCTTTAACCACTTGCTTTTCTTCTTTCTTTTCTGTTTTACAAGCTATCAAAACGCCTGATAAAACCAATACTGTTAAAAGTTTTTTCATTGTTATTCTTGTTTAATTATGCTAATTGCGGTTCCACCTCCTTCAGCAAGTTGTAATGTCAATTTTGAATTTTTATTTACTACTAATCTTTCAACATCTAAAGCTGTAGGGTTTTTGTCCCAATGTGCATCTTGAGAGTCTTTATAAATTGTTGCCGAATAACTTTCCCCTTCTTCAAGAAAATTTAAACTAATTTCTAAAGATCTGGTATTTTCATCTGTAATACTACCAATAAACCAATTTCCTGTTTCTTTCTCTTCTCTGGCAATTGTTACATAATCACCTACTTCCCCGTTCAAAACTTTGGTTTGCTGCCAATCTACACCAACATCTTTAATGAACTGAAGTGCTTCCGGATTAGCTTCATAATGTTCTATTAGATCAGCAGCCATTTGTATAGGACTGTAAATTACCACATACAAAGCAAGTTGTTGTGCTATGGTCGTATTGACTTGATTATCTTTTTTGTATGCATCAAACTTGATGTTGAATATCCCTGGTGTAAAATCAATTGGTCCGGCAAGCAT
>JAGLKH010000395.1 GCA_023141985.1 Flavobacteriaceae bacterium
ATCAATTAGAATTTGTTGAAGCAGCCAAATAATTGTCATTCCTGCGTAAGCAGACAAACCTTTAGGTTCAGCGCAGCTAATCCATTATAAATTGTAGCTATAATTATAAGATTCCCTACCCGATAGTTATAGGGACGGGATTCGAGATAATGATAAAAATGATTCATATACCCAAACATAAAAAACTAATATTATTTGATGGTGTTTGCAATCTTTGTAATGCTTCGGTTTTATATGTTATAAAAAGAGATAAAACTGATTTATTTATGTTTGCGACACTACAATCTAATATTGGCAAGCAGATTATAGAAGAATATAATATTGATCCAAATAAAACAGATTCTATTATACTTTACGAATCTAAAAAGGGGATTTCATACAAATCTACTGCTGTCTTAAAAATTGCATTTAATCTTACATTTCCTTCAAATTTGTCATCTGTGTTTTTAATTATTCCTGTATTTATCAGGAATTGGGTTTACGATTATATAGCTAAAAATCGTTATAAATGGTATGGTAAAAAAGAACAGTGTATGGTGCCTTCTCCAGAATTAGAAGCGAAATTTGTTTATGAATAGCGTTATCTAAAATCCTGGAATAGGTGTTAACATCCTAGTAATGTAATAAAGTAGTAATAGAACAAAGAGGTTGTTTATTGCATGGAAAATAATACCTGTTAATAATCCATTAGTTTTCTTTACAGCATATCCCAATATTAATCCAAAAATAAAATAGAAAATAAATAGTCTTAAATTAAAATGTACAACTGCAAACAAAAAAGCTTGTAAAATATTGGCAAATTTAAAACCAATATGCTTCTCAGAAGATGAAAAAATTATACCTCTAAAAATAATTTCTTCAGAGAAAGGAACAATAACGGCAATAATTAATGCCGAAATAGTAAATCCATAGTTGTTCATTAAGATTGCTATTTCTTCTTTTATGCTTAATATTTTTACAAAATTAACAGCTTCAGATAAATCAATAAAGTTTCCTAATAATTTTAAAATTATTCCATTTCCAATTACAAATAGAACACCTAACACAATCATTCTTGTAAGTCTTAAATTTGAATTTAAAACGAACTTTATTCTTTTTTTATTTAAAAATATAATTGTTGATACAAATAGCAGCGAAGAAAAAATTATCAATGAATTTGCAACAGTTAATTCATCTTCTAGTATCATATCATCATAATAAGATTGAGTAACTTCAAAAAATGAATTAACATAATCTTGATAATAAAACACAAAAATTATAATTGTCTGACTCAATAAATAGAAAAAACTAATAAGCCAAAAATGTTTTAATGTCCAATCTATAGCTAATTTGGGTTTGTCTTTAATATTTTTTTTACTAAAATATTTACCTAATGCATAAACAGGTAAAACCCACAAATAAGGGATTAAGAATATTATTAATATGAAAATAATCAACATTAATATGTGAGATAACTCACTGAAAGTCCATAGTTTAAAGGGGGCTTTAAAAAATATTTTTATTCTTTTTATTCCCAAGAAATCATCATAGTAATTTTCTTGCTGCATTCGTCGATAACTTATTAGCATTGTTTCAGAATCGGAATAATTAATATCATGCTTTAATAATTTCTGCAAACTTGATAATCTATTCCATTCTTGAATAGTATCTTTTATTAAATAATTACGAGCAAGTTTGTAATCGTTTTCTTTTAAAAATATTTTATATAAACTCTCATTATTTACTAATGTTGAATCTTTTTGTCTAACTCTTTCAAATACCCTTAAAGCTTCTGAATATTTGCCAAGCTTAATCAATATATTTCCTTTTTGATTTAATTCCCATGCTTTACTATCAAAATGCAAAGATGACATTAGGTTTTCTAGTGCGCTTGTTTTATTTCCAAGCCTTAAATAAATATTAGATATAAGTATGGATAAATCTAAACTATCACTAAATCTCTCTGCTTTTTCAGCATAAGAAAGTGCCTTATAATCATTATCTTCAGAAAAATAATTAGCACCAATTTCAAATAATTTACTTGTTTGATGATAATCCCATTTAGACTTATCAGTATCATAAGAATCAAGTATTTCATTTAAAAAACTTCCCCTATCTTCTCCATATAAATTTTCCAGTTTATATAATTTTACACTTGGATGGTTTGGATTTGATAAATAAAGTTTCTCAATGCACTTCTCGGTTTCCTCATAATTTAAATCGTAGCCTTCATATTCATCATAATACGCACTGCCAATAAATTTACATCTGTAGAGTTTAACCTCTATTTCATCCGGGTGCATATTAATATAGTTATCATACTTTGTCAAAATCTCTTGAAACCTTATGTCTTTCGAATCTTTTAAAGTTTCTACAAATAATTCAAAACTATTATTTTGATTTACTAATATTTCTTGTGCATAACTAGAAGTGGAAAGAATAAAAAGAATAAGTTGGAATAATCTGAATTTTATTTTCATAAATCTATTTTAAGCTCTTTAAAATAAAATCTAAATTTTTATTTGAGTTATTGTTACTTAAATAAGAATCTGTAATATATTTTGATGGAATTGCTAATCCTAAGTTTTGAATCTTTTTTATGGTTTCAATATATTATAAGGTTACTTTTCCTGTAAGCAAAATAGGCTGAGAAACGACCATATTTTTAGTTTCAGGATCTTCTTCATACCACCTCTCGTATCCACTATGTAAACAATTACCCCAAAGTTCTTTTCTAAACTGATGTCCATCATGAATTGCTGTACATACATATGGTACATATTCTTCTATCTTTAAAGTAAATGAATAGTCTGATGCAATGGCATGAAAATCTCTTCAACTCCAATTTTTGCAATAATGTCTTCTACAGAAAGTTTAATCATGTTCTATTTAAGAATCTTTTTTAAATACAAAAACATGTTATGCTCTAAGTTATCATAATCACCATCTGAAAGGAATAATAACTTAATATCAACAAATAAAGACTCTAAATCATCTTTTGAATAGTTATGCTGTTTTAATCCATTAATGATTTTTTGAAGACTTTGATAATCGTTGTCTTTATCAAACTCATCATGTATTCTTTGGAATGTTTGCATATCTACTATAGATATGATAATATTCTTTTCTGCATTTGACTCTACAAAATCTGTATTAGCCATGTAAAGCATAATATATGCTACAAGTTCATCTTTTGTCCAATTATTATGATTCATTTTTAAGCGTTTTCTACTGTATTTCTAAGTCTGGTGCGTCTATCAAAAGCTTGTAATTTATCAAGGACTTTGCTTTCCAAAAAATCTATTACTTTCTCTTCAACCTTGATTTTTGATTTATATACTTTGTTTATATAAGTAATTCCGCCTGGTGACATAACATCTATTTGACTAAAAACGGATATACAATTAATTTAATATCTCTTATGAGATTCCCTTCTTCGAGAGAATGACAATTATCTCACTTCTTCATAATGGTCATCCCAATCTTTAACATGAGGTTTTCCAAGTTTCCCAACAGATTTAGCAACAATCATGGCTACCATTGCATCTCCTGTTACGTTAACCACAGTACGGCACATATCTAAAGGCCGGTCTACAGCAAATATGAGCGCAAGGCCTATTGGTAATAATTCTGGAGGAAGACCTACAGATTCTAACACAATAACTAGCATTACCATTCCTGCTCCTGGAACTGCAGCACTCCCAATCGAAGCCAATAAAGCAGTCAAAACAATGGTTATCTGATCTCCAAATGTGAGGTCCAGACCTAAAGCTTGAAATATAAAAACAGCAGCAACAGCCTGATACAAACTTGTGCCATCCATATTAATCGTGGCGCCTACAGGTAAGACAAAACTGGAAACTTCTTTATCTACTCCAATATGTTCCTCTACACGTTCCATAGTAACTGGCAGTGTAGCAGCACTACTACTCGTGGAAAATGCCAATAATTGTGCTGGACTGATCTCTTTTAAAAACCAAAATGGATTTTTCTTAGTAAAGGTTGTGACAATTGTGACATAAAAAACGATCATTAATACTAATCCTAGAACAACTACGCCAGCATATTGGGCTAGTGCAACTAAGATATCCGAATCGCCCGAAGATACAACCACACTAGCTAAAAGTGCAAACACAGCATAAGGTGCTGTAAGCATTATAAGATCTACCATTTTAAGGACAACGTCGTTTAATGAATCAAAAAAGTTTTTAAGTGGCATTGCCCTCTTTTCTCCAATTAATAGCATTGAAATACCTAAAAATATCGAGAAAAAAATCACCTGGAGCATCAATCTATTATCACTCATTGCCTTGAATGCGTTATCGGGAACCATATCCTCTAAAAATTGTAATGGACCACTTTCTACTTGTTTTGTAGCCTCATCAATTTTTGCTTTTACTCCACTAGTGCCTGAATAGGTACTTGTAAGTTTTGTAATAGTCTCTTCTGAAACGCCATCACCTGGCTGTAAAACATTGACTAACAGTAATCCAATAGAAATTGCAATTACAGTTGTAATTACATAAGTTATAATAGTACGTATACCAATTCTTTTAAACTTTGAAATATCCTTAAGATCAGAAATTCCCTTTATTAAAGATGCTAGAATTAACGGTATCGCAATAAGCTTTAATAGTTTAACAAAAATAGTTCCTAAAGGTTTTATCCAATCGGCTGAAAATTCCTTGCCCCCATCAATTTGTAGCATAACGAACCCAAATAGCAAACCGAGTACCATTCCTATTAATATTTTCCAATGTAATTCTAGTTTTTTCATAAGTTATATTTGTCATTCCCTCGAAGGAGGGAATCTGTTTTTATTAAATCTTTTCCTTTTTATGGATTCCTGCTTTCGCAGGAATGACAGTTAGTTATATATTTTATTCAGTAACCAATAATCGGCTATTACTAAAGCTGCCATTGCTTCAACTATAGGTACAGCTCTTGGTACAACGCAAGGATCATGTCGACCTTTGCCTTGCATTTCAACAATATTTCCACTTTTATCTAAAGTATTTTGTTTTTGCATAATTGTTGCTACTGGCTTAAAAGCTACTCGAAAATAAATATCCATTCCGTTACTTATACCACCTTGTATGCCTCCTGAAAGATTAGTTTGCGTTGTCCCATCTTCATTAAACAAATCGTTATGTTCGCTACCCTTCATTGTAACACCACAAAATCCACTACCATATTCAAAACCTTTTACAGCATTTATAGAAAGCATTGCTTTACCAAGTTCTGCTTGCAATCTATCAAAAACAGGTTCTCCTAAACCAATAGGTACATTTTGTAATACACAAGTAACAGTACCTCCAATGGTATCAC
>JAGLKH010000396.1 GCA_023141985.1 Flavobacteriaceae bacterium
TTACCGAAGCCAATCTTAATGCAAATACAGGTAGACCATTCTCTTGGTTTAAAGATAATAATTCGTTGTTAATCAAGACAATATTAAAAGACAAACAAGCACTTATTGACACAAAAACTGCTGTTCCAACAGGTCCAACTATATCTGTAAGTGAAGCTGGTAAAAAAGCACAGAATAGAACATATCAAGATTTATTAAAAAATAAAACTGATGAGCACAACTTTGAACAGTTAGTACTATCAGAATTGTATAAAGTTGACTTAAACAGTTCTAAAACCTCATGGATGAAAAGTGATATGTACAGAAGTATTTCATTTTCTCCAGATGGTAATTATATTATGGTAACAACTATTGAAAAACCATTTTCTTATTTAGTCACTTATAGAAGATTCCCATCAAAAACCAATATTTATGACACCAATGCAGAGTTAATAAGTACTGCATTACAAGTACCTTTAATTGAAGATCTACCAAAAGGATTTATGTCTGTTAGAAAAGGCAAAAGAAATCTTTCCTGGCGAGGAGACAAACCGGCAACACTTGTTTGGGCTGTAGCTTTAGATGAGGGAGATGCTACTAAAGAGGCACCTTATAGAGATCAGGTATTTCAATTAGATGCTCCTTTTAAAGGTAATGGATCTCTATTAATAAAGACCGTTGGTCGTTTCTCTGGAATTGATTGGGGAAATAATAATACTGCTATTGCTTATGATTATTGGTGGAATACCAGAAACACAAAGGCTTATGTATTTAACCCTTCAAACACTAATGTTGAACCAGAAATTATTTGGGATAGAAACTATCAAGATCGTTATAACGATCCAGGAAACTTTGTAACCAAAAGAAATAACTATAGTGTTTATACTTTAGATTTAGTAGATGATAATGCCTATTTAATTGGAGATGGTTTTAGTGAAAAAGGGAAATTTCCTTTTATTGATGAAATCAATTTAAAAAACAAAGAAACATCTAGATTATATCAATCCAACTTAACTAATAAAGTTGAAGATATTTCTTATGCTTTAGATATGAAAAAAGGAGAAGTATTAGTTAGAATAGAATCTAAAAATGAATATCCAAATTATTATGTTAGAAATATAAAGACTAAAAAAGGACTTATTCCTGTAACCCAATTCGAAAATCCGTTTAAAAGCATTCAGGATGTTCATAAGGAAGTCATTAAATACAATCGTGAAGATGGATTAGAGTTATCTGGAACTCTTTATCTACCTACAAATTATGAAAAGGGAAAGAAATATCCAATGATAATGTGGGCTTATCCAAGAGAGTATAAAGATAAAAGTAGTGCATCACAAAGCACTTCCAATTCAAATCAATTTACTTATCCTTGTTATGGTTCACCTATTTTTTGGGTAACAAAAGGTTATGTGGTTTTAAATAATGCATCTTTTCCTATTGTTGGCGAAGGAGAAGAACAACCAAATGATTCTTTTAGAACACAACTCGTTGCTAATGCCAAAGCTGCAATTGATGCTGTAGATAATTTAGGATATATAGATAGAAACAGAGTAGCTGTTGGTGGACATTCGTATGGTGCATTTATGGTCGCTAATTTATTGGCTCATTCAAATTTATTTGCAGCTGGAATAGCAAGAAGTGGTGCTTATAACAGAACACTTACACCTTTCGGTTTTCAAAGTGAAGAACGTAGTTATTGGGAGGCTCCAGAAGTGTATTATACAATGTCTCCTTTTATGCATGCTGATAAAATGAAAACACCCTTATTATTAATTCATGGTGAAGCAGATAATAACTCGGGAACATATCCTTTACAAAGCGAACGCTATTTTAACGCTTTAAAAGGGCTTGGTGCTCCAGTTAGATTAGTTATGCTTCCAAAAGAAAGTCATGGCTATAGAGCAAGAGAATCTGTTTTACATTTGCTATGGGAACAAGACCAATGGCTAGAAAAATATGTGAAAAATAAACCAAGCACAATACCTTCAATAAATATACAGAAAAAGGCTTTTAAAGATTAACAGTATTGTAGACATTACAAATAGAAACAATGCTTCAAAAAAGCCATTCCTTTAAGAATGGCTTTTTTATGCAATGCCAGTTTGTCACTTTTAAAGAATTGGCATTTTTGTTGCCATTACCAAAATGGAAATTAAAACTAAATATAAACAGTTTCCCACTTTCGTGGGAATATTTAATAAATTAAATTATGGCAAAAGGAAATATTAATGTTGCAGTAGAAAACATTTTCCCTTTAATTAAAAAGTTCTTGTATAGCGATCACGAAATCTTTTTACGAGAACTTATAAGTAACGCTACAGATGCAACTTTAAAATTGAAGCATATTGCAAATGTAGGTGAAACTAAAGTAGAATATGGTAATCCGCTGATTGAAGTTAAAATTGACAAAAAAGGTAAAAAGCTTCATATTATAGATCAAGGATTAGGAATGACAGCAGATGAAGTGAAAAAATATATTAACGAAATTGCTTTTTCCGGAGCAGAAGAATTTTTAGACAAATACAAAGATAAAGCTGAAGATACAGGTATTATAGGCCACTTTGGTCTAGGATTTTATTCGTCTTTTATGGTGGCAGATAAGGTTGAAATCCTTACCAAATCTTTTAATGACGAAGATGCTGCACATTGGACTTGTGATGGTTCACCAGAATACACTTTAGTAAAAGGAAAGAAAAAAGACAGAGGCACAGAAATCATTCTTCATATTGCTGAAGACTCTACCGAATTTCTTGAAGAATCTCGTATAAAAGAATTATTACAGAAGTATAACAAATTTATGCCTATTCCTATCAAATTTGGAACTACTGAAATAAATGATCCAGATCATAAACCAAAAACAACTAAAGATAAAGAAGGGAAAGAAACTACAGAGCCTCACAAACAAATTACTGTAGACAACATCATCAACAATCCAAATCCTGCTTGGACAAAACAGCCTGCAGATTTAAAAGATGAGGATTATAAAGAGTTTTATAGAGAATTGTACCCAATGCAATTTGAAGAACCTTTATTTAACATTCACCTTAATGTAGATTATCCGTTTAACCT
>JAGLKH010000397.1 GCA_023141985.1 Flavobacteriaceae bacterium
CAGGTTTTTGTAACCGATAATGTAGAAGGTATTGTGCCTGAATTCTTAACGATGTTACGTGGTGTTATTGATTCTCCTGACATTCCACTAAACGTATCACGTTCATACTTGCAAGCTGATGGTGCTGTAAAGAAGATTGCTTCTTACATAACCCGTAAAGTAGCCGATAAATTAAAATCGTTATTCAATAATAATCGTGAAGATTTTGAAAAGAAATGGGACGATATTAAAATTGTGATTGAATACGGAATGCTTTCCGAAGAAAAATTCTTCGAAAAAGCAGATGGCTTTGCATTATATCCATCGGTAGATGGTAAGTATTACACTTATGAGGAATTATATAATAAAATTAAAGCAAACCAAACCGATAAGGATGATAAACTAGTGATTTTGTATGCTTCAGACAAAGATGCGCAACACTCTTATATTGAAGCTGCAAAAGCAAAAGGTTACGAAGTTTTGTTGTTGGATTCTCCAATTATATCTCATTTAATTCAGAAGTTGGAAACCACTAAAGAAAATATTTCTTTTGCTCGAGTAGATGCAGAACATATTGATAACCTCATCAAAAAAGAAGACACTAAAATTTCTAAATTATCTGATGAAGAAAAAACGAAGTTAGACGAATTATTAAAAGCCGTTGTTCCTTCTGAAAAATTCATGGTACAATTAGAAGCTATGGATAGCGATGCTGCACCTTTTATGATTACCCAACCCGAATTTATGCGTCGAATGAAAGAGATGCAACAAACTGGCGGTGGTGGTATGTTCGGTATGGGCAATATGCCGGAAATGTACAATTTGGTGGTAAATACAAACTCTGAATTGGTAGGTGACATTTTAAACACTAAAACTAAAAAGAAACAAGAACGTTTAATAAACCAAAGTTTAGATTTAGCTAGATTATCTCAAGGCTTGCTTAAAGGTGAAGAACTTACCAGCTTTATTAAGCGTAGCTATGAAATGATTAAATAACAAATTCCTGCGACGGCAGGAATCTCATAAATTGAAACCACTTTGTCAATTCAAGGTGGTTTTTTTATTTCTTATAAATCAATAACTTACATACTTATTTATGCTTCTAAAGCAATAAAGTATTAGTTTAAATAAAAACGGAAACTATCAAAAAATCGATTCACATATTACTTTGCATAGTGCTATTAAGTTCTTGTAAGCAGGAACAGGAAAAGGTGAAGTCAATTTATCTCAAAAATAAAGTAACTTTATAACACTATATAAATTAGAACAGTAACCACATTAATCTCTATAATTTATTAGGATAATTGGTTTATTAAATTACTTTTTCCTAGCAATTTTCAAAATTTTACTGTTAAACTTCTTGTCATTTGTCATCACATTAAAAAAACTTAAAATATAATCTTTGGCTGTAGAAAACTCTTTCGGAGCATCAAAAATCAACTCATATTTGTCTAAAGTGTCAAGAATTTCATTCTTTTTATCTAAATATTCTTTTCTAATTTGCTGAAAAATATGATCCTCTCTTTTAAATCCTCTGTACATTCGCTGCCTAACTGATTCAATATTTAATTTTTGATTTTGAATTTGTGAAACGACAGCGTAACTGCAATTAACAAACCCTGACATATCAAAATCATAAGGCGCAGGAATGATTTTTTTATCGATAAAGATTAATTTTACATTGTGTTGATAAGCCTGAGAAAAATCGGTATTCCCAATCATATATTGAAAAAAAGCATGCCTTACTGAAGTCATGGCATCTTGTTGCAATGGATGTACTCTCCGAGTATAGACGTTACCGTCTAAGCGCTTTGCAACATGCTTTATATCTTCAATTAAAAACCCTTTTAATTGATGTGTTTTAATGTTTTTTCCTTTAGTTTCATCCAAAACAATATCTACTAATCTAACTTTAAAATAAAATGGGGAAATTATCTCGTATAGTTTATAGGCTATATATTCCTTTATTACATTATCATTTTTATCTTTTTGAAGCAAGCATGGCATAACTAACTTTAGCTTTTTATGACCTTCAAAAACAGTGTTCTTTGCTGTAGATTTCTTTATTTTCAATTTTATTGGCGGAAAATAACAGTTTTTTAGTCTGTTATTTCCACGTACACGCAATTCAACATTTATAGGTTTATAAGTTGATCCGTCCTGCATATATAACAAGTCCATCTTAATATAAGTTGAATCATTTGTCTTTTTTTTGATGTCTTTAATTGAATAACTCAACTTTATAGGAAGAATACCATTATCAGAAAAGAGATCGACCTTGTTTGAAACTAAAGTTGTTTCAGAATTATTCTGTCCGAAGGTAATATTAATGCTAATAACACAAATAAAAAGGGCTCTATAAATTCTTTGCTTATTCATATTATTGTATTAACTATAACAAATATAACCATTTAGCTTTACTCTGTTAAACAATATATTACAACATTAAACTATAGAACATTAATTGTTTCAGTAAGGCAGGAATCTCATAAATTGAAACCACTTCTACCAATAGTTATCGGGAGAAGTGTTCTTTTTATTAGTCTCTATACCAAAAAAACAAGTAAATTTGTTTATGTCTAATCCAAATAAATGGAACTTCTCCTATCAAAATATTATAAACACATTTATGATACAACTATTTACATTTATCAGCTCAAAAAAAAAGAACGTTTTTTTTATCCTCCTAATAGGT
>JAGLKH010000398.1 GCA_023141985.1 Flavobacteriaceae bacterium
AAGATTTATTTTTTGCTCAAGGTTATGCAGCAGCCAAAGATCGTCTTTTTCAATTTGAGATTTGGAGACGACAAGCAACAGGGACTGTTTCTGAAATTTTAGGCGAACGCGAACTAAAAAGAGATATAGGGACTCGACTATTTAAATATCGAGGTGATATGACCGCAGAAATGAATCATTATCATAATGATGGTGTAGAAATAATTACAGCATATACCAATGGTGTCAATGCCTATATTAAAGAAATTTTAAATACTCCTGATCTTCTCCCTTTGGAGTTCAAATTATTAAATATCGTACCGAAACAATGGACTCCAGAGGTTGTTATTTCCAGGCATCAAGGTCTTTTAGGAAATATAGGGACAGAATTACAAATTGGACGTGCAGTCGCTAAATTGGGAGTAAATAAGGTTAAAGAACTGTCTTGGTTTCATCCAAAAGATCCAGATATTACTATTGATCCCAGTATCAATAAGGAATTACTATTTGACGACATTTTAGAGCTTTACAATGCTTATCGAAAAACAGTTAGTTTTCAAAGCAATGATATCATACCGGAATATAGAAATACAACAACTGCAAGTGCATTACTATATTTAAATGAAGTAAAAAATGATTCTCTGGCTATAGGGAGTAATAACTGGGTGATAAGTGGTAATTTAATGGCAGATGGCAATACTTACATGGCTAACGACCCTCATAGAACCATAGCAGTTCCATCGCTTCGATATATGACACATTTAGTAGCTCCAGGATGGAATGTAATTGGTGGTGGTGAGCCGGAAATTCCAGGGATTTCTATTGGACACAACGAATTTGGTTCTTGGGGACTTACGGTTTTTAGAACAGATGGAGAAGATATGTATGTTTACGATTTAAACCCCGATAATCTATATCAATACAAATACAAAGGTGAATGGGTTGATATGTCTATTATTTCGGAGACTATTAAAGTTAAAGGACAAGAAGATGTTATTGTTGATTTATTTTATACACAACATGGTCCAGTTTCGTATATCGATAAAGAACACCGTAAAGCTTATGCCATTCGTTGTGCATGGTTAGAACCAGGAGGATCTCCGTATTTGGCTTCTTTGCGTATGGATCAATCCAAAACATGGGAAGAATTTAGAGCTGCTTGTAATTATAGCCATATTCCTGGTGAAAATATGATTTGGGCAGATAAAGAAGGAAATATTGGATGGCAAGCAGTTGGTATTGCCCCTATTAGGAAAAATTTTAGCGGACTTGTACCTGTACCTGGTGATGGCAGATACGAATGGGATGGTTATTTACCTATCGTTGAAAAACCTAATGCTTTAAACCCTCCAAAAGGATTTTTAGCAACAGCAAATCAAAATGTAACTCCAGAAAGTTATAAACATTGGAATGCAGTTGGATTTTCATGGTCTGACCCTTATCGTGGCGATCGTGTAAATGAAGTATTAAATTCCGGTAAAAAATTAACTATGGAAGATATGAAAGCGCTGCAAGTTGATTATCTTTCAATTCCGGCAAGGACATTAGTTCCTTTACTTGAAAACATATCATTTTCCGGGAAATCGGCTGAAGCAAAAAACAAACTGGTCGGTTGGGATTTTAAACTAGGTCCAAACTCGATTGAAGCCGGTATTTATGTGGCATGGGAAAATGAAATAAAACGAATGGCTAAAAAGAAGTTTATTCCTCAATCTGGACAAAATTTTATTACAAGCATTCAAATGAAAAAAATAATGGATTGGATACAGTCACCTAACACTAAATTTGGCATGAATCCAATAAAAGGCAGAGATCAATTTCTAAAAGATGCGTTTAATACTGCTGTTTCACATTTAGAAGAAGTACTTGGCAATGACATAAACAAATGGGAATACGGCCAAGAAAAATACAAGCATACTTATATGGTGCATGCCTTAGGCAACTCTGTAAAAGAAGACATGATAACCAAATTAAACCTCGGGCCTCTTCCCAGGGGCGGCAATGCTTATACACCTGGATCAACAGGTGGAAATAACAGGCAAAGTAGTGGAGCATCTTTCAGGATGATTGTAAACACAGGAGATTGGGATGCTGCTATTGGAACCAATGGCCCTGGACAGTCTGGTAATCCTGAAAGTCCTTTTTACAATAACTTGTTTGAGCCATGGGCTAAAGACCAATATTTTCCTGTTTATTTTTCAAGACGTAAAATAGATTCTGTAACCGTTAATAAAACGCTCTTAAACCCTATGCGATAATCCAATGTTAAAAGCATGAATACTTGAAAGCAAGGTGGCTTTCTATTGGCTTTGTCAGAAAGAAAGGCCAAATTCGTTTAACTACAGCTAAACACTATTAAAATAAAATTTAGCCTGACATTGTGCGCCATTAATCTCAACCACTAAATAATTATGATAATTACTTTTATATATTTGAAACTTTATTTAGTTTAACTTCTTGTAAGAAAAATATGGACTATAATAAACTACCAAAAGTTGAACTTCATTTACATTTAGATTGTTCTCTAAGTTATGATATTGTAAAGCAATTAAACCCAACTGTAACTAAAGAAGAGTACGACCAATCATTTATTGCTCCTCCCAAGTGCACGGATTTAGCGGACTACCTTAAAAGAGCAATCAAAGGCTTTGAGTTAATGCAAACCAAAGAACAACTAAGACTTGTTACTTTAGATTTATTCAAACAACTGAAAGCGGACAATGTTCTATACGCTGAAATTCGTTTTGCTCCTTTACTGCATATAATGAAAGGATTAACTCCTACTGAAGTTGTTGAAACAGTTAATAGTGCAACGAAAGAAGGAATAAAGACTTATGGAGTGGAGGCGGGTATTATTCTATGTACATTAAGGCATTATACTGAGGCTCAAAGTATCGAAACCGTTGAGCTTGTAAAGAAATTTAAAGGCAAATCACATATTATAGGTTTTGATATCGCAGCAGATGAAGCTGGTTTTCCAATTGACAATCACATTAATGCCTTTAAATTTGCTTATGAAAATGGTATTAATTGTACTGCTCACGCAGGAGAAGCAAAAGGTTCGGAAAGTGTTTGGGAAACTTTGAAAAATTTTCATCCTACACGAATTGGACACGGTGTAAGAAGCACAGAAGATTCCAGTTTACTCTCTTTTTTAAAGACAAATAATATTCATTTAGAAGTTTGTCCGACAAGCAACGTGCAGACAAATGTATTTGACAAAATTGAAAATCACACAGCCAACATAATTTATAACTCGGGTGTATCAATGAGTTTAAATACAGATGCACGGACAATCTCAAATGTGACACTTTCAGAAGAATACAAATTAATGGAACAAGTTTTTAATTGGGATAAAGAACATTTTAAAAATTGTAATTTAGAAGCAATTGACCACTCATTTGCAACAAATGATATTAAACAAATAGTTCGAAAAAAAATAGAAGAAGCCTATTAATATAAACGACACACTACAATGCCTAAAAAATTGCTCCATTATGCTAAATAGAAAAATTGAAGTAACTTAAAACTTAATAACAAACATTGGAAAATTACGTTTTTAAAACCGCAACTTCCCTTACCCTAAGCCGTTAAACGAAACACACATGAAAATAATCTCCACGAACATCGCAAAACCCACAACCATTTTATGGCGAGAACAACAAGTAAAGACTGGAATCTATAAATCACCAGTAAACCAACCTATTTATTTAGGAAAAGAAAACGTACAAGGCGATGAGGTTTCCGA
>JAGLKH010000399.1 GCA_023141985.1 Flavobacteriaceae bacterium
TTTTTTTTAAATTGCAGTGGGATTAATTAATTAGCAAAGTTTTGAAGAAAATTACATTTTTTTTGATACTGCTTGGGGTTGCTTATGTTTTAAATGCTCAAGACTCTTGTCTTACAGCTACAGCTATTTCAGCAGGAAGTTTCAATGTTACAACAATAAATGGTACCGAAATACCTTCGCCAATTTGTGCAGAGAATGGCACTGGATCTTCTGGTGGAGAATGGTATATTTTTACCGCAACAGTAGATGGTGTTGCTCATGTAACTACAGATTTACCAGCCAATGCTGGAGGTGATACAAGAATGCATGTTTACACAGGGACTTGTGGAAGTTTAATTTGCGTGGGTGGTAATGATGATATTGATATTAGTGGAGGAAACTACCTTTCTGATTTTACCTGGATAGTTTCAAATGGCGCTACATATTATATAGCATTTGATGATAGATGGTCGGCATCAGGATTTGATTTCGAATTAACCGAATCTTCTGTAAGTTGTCCATCAGGAATACCCTTAACTGAAGATTTTGATTCTTCAAACCAATTTGCTACTTGTTATACAGTCGAAGATACAGATGGTAATGGCGTTTCCTGGATACATCAGTTTTTAGATTTAGATGGTGATCTTATTGATGAAGGCTTTGCAACAAATGGCACTAATGGCAATAAGTCAAAAAACGACTGGTTATTTTCCCCACCAATTACACTGGTTCCCGGAACTGATTATCATATTAGTTTTAAGTTTAATGGTGCCGATGCCGCTAATCCAAATAAAGCAGATGAAGATTTAGAAGTAGTTATTATTGATGCCGCTTCATCATCTGGCACTGTTTTAACCACTTTATATTCTCAAACCGGTATTGTTCAAACTGGTCTTTTTGAAGAGCTTGAAACCTTGGCAACCACACAAATGGTTAATTATACTTCCACAGTTTCCGGGACTTATTATCTTGCTTTTCATATAACATCTCCAAGAAACAGTGGCTTTTTATTACTCTTTGATTATAGTATAGATCAAACATTAGGCGTTGGCGATTTTGAGACAACTAGTTTTAAACATTTCTATAATAGTGATTCTGATATTTTAACTTTAAAATCCTCTAACTTGTCTTTTGATAATATAGAGTTATATAATATTATCGGACAACAGGTTTTAAGTAATAAACTATCACAAACGGATGAAACTATAAACCTGTCTTTATTAAAAGATGGTATTTATTTTGTCAAAGTAAATATTGATAGTAATACACAAACTATAAAACTTTTAAAAAATTAGATAAAGGTATTTTGAGTAAAAAAAGAATTCCCCGAGGCTGAGCCTCGAGGAATTCTTTTCTATTAACTTTTATTAGCTAATTGCCCGCAAGCGGCATCTATATCTTTACCTCTGCTTCGTCTTAGGTTAACTACAATTCTGTTTTTTTCTAAATTGTAAATATAATTTTTTATGGCTTCGCTTGTAGCTTGCTGAAATTCGCTATCATCAATTGGATTATATTCAATAATATTGACTTTACAAGGAATTGCCCTGCAAAATTTTACAAATGCATCTATATCTTTTTGCGAATCGTTAATTCCGTTCCACACGATATATTCGTAAGTAATTATACGTTTTGTTTTACTGTACCAGTATTCTAAAGCTTCTTTTAAATCGTTTAAAGGAAAGGTTTCGTTAAAAGGCATTATAGATGTCCTTACCTTATCTATCGCAGAATGTAAAGAAACTGCAAGGTTAAATTTTACTTCATCATCTGCCATTTTTTTTATCATTTTTGGTACTCCAGAAGTAGAAAGTGTAATGCGTTTTGGGGACATTCCCAATCCTTCCGGTGATGTAATTTTATCAATAGCTTTAATCACATTATTATAATTCATGAGTGGTTCTCCCATTCCCATAAACACAATATTGCTTAAAGGATGATTATAATACAGTCTACTTTCTTTATCAATGGCTACAACTTGATCATAAATCTCATCCGGATTTAAGTTACGCATACGTTTTAAACGTGCTGTTGCACAAAACGTACAATCAAGACTACAACCTACTTGAGATGATACACAGGCTGTTGTGCGTGTTTTTGTTGGAATTAAAACCGATTCTACAATTAATCCATCATGTAATCGAACTGCATTTTTAACTGTACCATCTG
>JAGLKH010000004.1 GCA_023141985.1 Flavobacteriaceae bacterium
ACACGTTTTGGAACACGATTTTAAAAATTAGTATCTGTAGAGGGTTGATTATGTGTGATTTAAAAAAACTAAAGCATAATTCATGACTCGGAGTTCCCGAGTTCAAATCTCGTTCTCGCTACAAATTAAAATCTCACAAAACAAGCGGTTTAGTTCACTCTAAACCGTTTTTTTTATGCT
The DNA here is from genome assembly GCA_023141985.1 of Flavobacteriaceae bacterium. GTDB lineage: Bacteria > Bacteroidota > Bacteroidia > Flavobacteriales > Flavobacteriaceae > PRS1. The sequence goes on from JAGLKH010000004.1 coordinate 181, forward strand.
TACCTTAAATGAAATCATTACTTTTGAACACGAAAGTGAACAGGTTTTGAATAGCTTATTTAAAAAGACTTGAGGGCAAATTAAAACGTTATCATAGAGTAAATAATTTAGACCCAAGATTGGATGGTACTCTACCCTACTTTGATTTAGAAACTAAAACGATTATTTATATGAAGAATATATTTAATTTTAATTCATAAACTATAATCTTTTTCACTTCAATAATTTTTATTAGATAAAACGATTGTTACTCATATTTTAAAGCATTTACAGGGTCAGAATTAGCAGCTAAATATGCTTGTGTACTAACTGTTAATAGTGCAATTAACACTGCAAGTAAAGTAGCAAATATATACGGTAATATTGGCATATTAATTTGATATGAAAAATTAGATAACCAATCTTTTGCTATTAAATACGTTATTGGCCAAGCAAATACATTAGCAATGAGTACCAATTTAATAAAGTCTTTAGTTAACATTTTCATTATTTGACCTACTGAAGCTCCTAATACTTTTCGTACTCCTATTTCTTTAGTGCGCTGCTCTGCTGTATAAGAAGCCAATCCATATAATCCCATAGAAGAAATAATAATAGCTAGAATAGTTAAAAACAAGAACATGGTTCCAAAATTTTCTTGTTGTCTAAACAAAGCTCCAAACTTAGCATCCAAAAATGTGTATCTAAAAGGATGTGTTGGTTCTAGCTTACTCCATTCTTCTTCAATAAAATCCAAAGTAGCATTCATGTTTTCTGGTGCAATTTTAAAAGAGGCATTCCAAACTCGGTTACTAACAGAAAGCAGCATTGGTCTTATTGGTTGATTAAAGCCTTCAACGTGAAAATCTTTTACTACCCCAATGACATTACTGTATTCCATATCTCCTTGATTATTAATAAAGGTTCCAATACGCTTGCCAACTGCATTTTGAATATTATAGTTTTTTACCGCTGTTTCATTAACGATATAGTAAGTTATAGAATCTGATTCTTTTTCTCTATCAAATAATCTTCCTTCTAGTAGTTTAATATCAAGTGTTTTAAAGAAATCATAATCAACTTCTAAATTCCAAAAAGGCATTTTTTCTTTGTTCCCTTCTAATGCATACATACTTTGGTTCATACCATCTCCTGGTAAATATGAAGACCTAGTGACACTAATCACATTGCTATTTTTTAAGAAGATATCTTTGTAGCTTCTAAAGTTATTTACCACCTTTTCTGTTTGAATTGGTACGACTACAACTTGTTCTCCCTCAAAGCCAACATCTTTACTATGCATATATGAGATTTGTTTGAATATAATTATCATGCCAATTATTAGGATTATAGATGCGGTAAACTGAATAACAACAAGCGATTTTCTCAATAAAGCGCCACCTTTAGTTTTGGTGAAATCTCCTTTTAATACAGTAACAGGTTGAAATCCGGATAAGAAAAAAGCTGGATAACTGCCTGCAAACAAGCCATAGCCTAAGGTTACTAATAAAGAAAATATAATAGTTTGATTTAAATGCTCATTAAACAACGATAAATTTGTTTCCATTATGTTATTAAAGCCTGGTAAAAATAATTCTACAAGAATATAGGCTAAAAACAATGCTATAAAGCTTTGTATAACTGATTCAGTCAAAAATTGCGTTATTAACATTTTTCTAGACGCTCCTATTACTTTACGAACACCAACTTCTTTAGCTCTTTTTCCTGATCGTGCTGTAGAAAGGTTCATAAAATTGATACCAGCTATTAATATAACTAAAAGAGCAATTCCGATAAAAACATAGATGTACATAATGTTTCCATTCTGTCGTATTTCAAAATCCTTATTTGAATGCAGATGAATGTCTGCTAAAGGCTGTAATTGGTAATCAAAACTATTACCTTGTTCAATAAATTCTTCAACAGTTATTTGTAACATCTGCTCTACCTGAGGAGATATTTTCTTCATAAAATTACTAATCATAACCTCCTTGAACGCATCAAAATTAGCCCCCTCTTTCAGTTTGACATAAGTGTAAAAATTATTGTTAAGCCATACTTGATCCATATCATTTCTAGCCATAAACATGTCGAATTGAAAATGTGAATGACCTTTTGCATCCTTTACTATACCTCTCACTATATAATCACGACGGGTGTCATAATTGACAATCTCACCCATTGCGCTTTTATCTCCAAACAATTTTTTCGCAGTTTCTTCAGTCAGGACAATGGCGTTTTCTTCTTTTAATGCTGTATTTGGGTCACCATGAACAAACTCATAATCAAAGACCTTGAAAAAAGTACTATCTGCAAAGGTCGAATTTTGTATATATACACTTTTTTGTTCATAACGCATCAAAACTTCGTCACTTTGAGGCCTTAATCGCGTGGCAGTTTCAACATCAGTAAATTCTGTTCTAAGAGTGTGAGCCATTGGACTACAGGATGCAGGTATATCTCCTTGTTGCCCCATCATATTAAACTTAATACCAGTTCTATATGTGCGTTCATAACCACTCCAATGTTTATCATAACTGGTTTCGTCTTTTACAAACATAAATACCAGTATGGTAATTGTTAATCCTAAAGCCAAACCTAGAATATTGATTACAGCATAAACTCTGTTCTTATTTAAGCTTCTAAAAGCTACTTTTAAATAATTCTTAAACATGATTTTTAGTTTTTAAAATTATACTGCAGCTTGAGCTAACTTACTTTTCTTTTCAGATACAATTTGACCATCTAGTAAATTAATTATTCTTCCTGAATAACTAGCATCGTGAGATGAATGTGTTACCATTACTATTGTTGTTCCAGCTTCATTTAATTCACATAATAACTCCATCACTTCATTACCATGTGAGCTGTCTAAATTACCTGTTGGTTCATCCGCCAATATTAATGGTGGCTTAGTAATTAAGGCTCTAGCCACAGCGACACGTTGTTGCTGTCCTCCAGAAAGTTGTTGTGGAAAATGAGAAGATCTATGAGAAATTCCAATTTTCTCAATCAATTCATTTACTCTCTTTTTGCGTTCAGATGCTTTTACTTTATTGTAAATTAAAGGCAATTCTATATTTTCAAATACTGTAAGCTCATCAATGAGATTAAAATTTTGGAATACAAAGCCTATATTTTGTTTACGTACTTCTGAACGTCCTTTTTCATTAAGGTGGCTAACTTCGTTTCCAAGAAATTCATAACTGCCGCTTTCTGGCTTATCTAGCATGCCTAAAATATTTAG
>JAGLKH010000040.1 GCA_023141985.1 Flavobacteriaceae bacterium
TCGCAGGAATGACAAATTTAAAATTCAGCATTTTGTGGTGTTCTTGGATAAGGAATTACATCTCTAATATTGCTCATTCCGGTTGCAAACATTACTAAACGCTCAAACCCTAATCCAAACCCTGAGTGTTCTGCTGTTCCATATTTACGTAAGTCGAGATACCACCACAACTCTTCTTCAGGAATATCTAATTCAGCCATTTTTTCTTTCAAAACCTCTAAACGCTCCTCCCGTTGAGAACCTCCAACAATTTCTCCAATACCTGGGAATAAAATATCCATAGCACGTACTGTTTTTCCATCATCGTTTAAACGCATATAAAAGGCTTTGATATTTGCCGGATAATCAAATAGAATCACAGGACACTTAAAGTGTTTCTCCACTAAAAACCGTTCGTGTTCACTTTGCAGATCGACTCCCCATTCATTGATTAAGTATTTAAACTTTTTCTTTTTGTTTGGCTTACAGTTTCGCAAAATATCTATTGCCTCTGTATAACTAACACGTTTAAAGTTATTATCGACAACAAATTTTAACTTTTCGGTTAAGGTCATTTCATTGCGCTCGGCTTGTGGTTTAAATTTATCTTCCTGTATTAAGCGTTGTTCTAAAAATGCTAAATCTTCTTTATTATTTTCGAGAACATAACTCAAAATAGATCTCATAAAGTCTTCTGCCAAATCCATATTACCCGCCAAATCCATAAAAGCAACTTCGGGTTCTATCATCCAGAATTCTGACAAGTGCCGAGACGTATTAGAATTTTCCGCCCTAAATGTTGGCCCAAATGTATAGACTTTACCTAATGACATTGCATAAGTTTCAGCCTCAAGTTGGCCAGAAACAGTTAAGTTGGTTTCTTTGCTAAAAAAATCTTGCTTATAATCTATGTTCCCCTCATCATTTAATGGAGGACTTTTTGCATCCAATGTGCTTACACGGAACATTTCTCCTGCACCTTCGGCATCACTTCCTGTAATTATTGGTGTATGCATATAATAAAACCCATTCTCATTAAAATACTTGTGGATGGCGAACGATAATGAAGATCGCAAGCGCATCACTGCACTAAATGTATTTGTTCTTGTGCGCAAATGTGCATTTTCTCTTAGAAACTCAAAAGAATGTTTTTTAGGTTGAATAGGATATTCATCAGCATCTGAATCTCCCAAAATATCAATTGAAGTAACTTGTATTTCTACCGATTGTCCTTTGCCGTGGCTTTCTACTAAAGTGCCTTTTATATGTACTGCAGCACCGGTTGTAATCCGCTTTAAGAGGGTTTCATCCGTGTTTTCGAAATCAATTACGCATTGTATATTATTAATTGTGGAACCATCATTTAAAGCAATAAAACGATTAGCTCTAAATGTCCTTACCCAACCTTTTGCTTCAACTTCAACCTGTGTTTTATTTTGAGATAATAATTCTGCTACTGTACTGTGCTTCATTTTTAATAGTAATTTTAATGTGCAAAGATAAAAAAAGCCATTCAGCTTTCAAGCGCCAAAATAATAAATCTCAAAATTCCAAAAGGGCTTATTTGGAACTTGAAATTTAGCATTTGAATTATTCTGTTCTTTTGTCTTCTTCTGGAATAATTTTAAAGTTAGGTTCTTTTAAAACCTCTTTATTAGCAATACTTCTTTCTAATGATAAGAGTAAAGACGGTAACAATAATAAGTTTGCTAACATCGCAAATAATAATGTGGCAGAAACTAATGCACCAAGAGCTACTGTACCACCGAAATTAGAAATGATGAAAACAGAAAAACCAAAGAATAAAACTATGGAGGTATAAAACATGCTTACACCCGTTTCACGTAATGCAGCGTAAACCGATTTTTTTATTCTCCAATGATTAGCCTGTAATTCTTGCCTGTATTTTGCCAAAAAGTGAATAGTGTCATCTACAGAAATACCAAAAGCTATACTAAACACCAAAATAGTTGATGGTTTAATAGGCACGCCTAAATATCCCATTAATCCGGCCGTAATTAATAGTGGAATAAGATTTGGAATAAGAGATATAATTATCATTCTAAAAGACCGAAACATATAAGCCATAAAAACAGAAATTAGTAGAATAGCCAACGATAAGGAGAGGATTAAATTATTTACCAGGTACTTTGTTCCTTTTTGAAACAGATAGGCTTTACCCGTTAGCGTCACATTATATTTTTCTTTTGGTAAAATTTTATCGATTTTGTTTTTAAGATCTTCTTCTATACGATCCATTTTATCGATTCCAATATCTTTCATAAAGGTTGTAATACGAGCATATTGACCTGTACTATCCACAAAGTTCTTTAGCAAATCTACATCTGAAGAAGAATTTTTAGCGTAAGATAATATAAAGCTGTTTTCTTGAGATGTTGGTAGTTGATAATATTTTGGATTTCCGTTATAATAGGCTTGTTTAGAATATTTAACTAAACTTACAACTGATATGGGTTTTGATAGTTCGGGAGTTTCAATAATCAGGTCTTCAAGCTCATTCATCCGTTTTAATGTAGAGAGTTTCATGACTCCCTTTTTACGTTTTGTGTCTATCATTATCTCTAAAGGCATGACACCATTAAATTCTTCTTCAAAAAAACGAATATCCTTAAAAAAATCTGCTTTTTGTGGCATATCTTCTATAAGGCTTCCAGATATTTTTATTTGGTAAATTCCAATAATGCTGGTTACTAAAAGTAATAATGAAGTAACATAAATAGTGATTTTTCTGTGTTTCACCATAAATTCCATCCAATCTACAAAAGTATTGATCCAACGTTTGTTTAAATGCTCCAAATGCTTGTCTTTAGGCATTGGTAAAAAACTATAAATTATTGGAATGATTAATAAACATATTATAAATATGGATAGAATACTTAATGAAGCTACAGTACCAAACTCTTTTAAAAGCTTACTTTGAGTAAAAATAAAAGTTGCGAATCCAGAAGCGGTTGTAACATTAGTCATTAAAGTGGCATTACCAATCTTTGTAATAACACGTTGTAAAGATTTTGCTTTGTTACCATGCTTCTTAACTTCATGTTGATACTTATTTATTAAGAAAATGCAATTAGGAATTCCAATAACAATAATTAATGGCGGAATTAAAGCTGTAAGTACGGTAATTTCGTATTCAAGTAACCCAATAATACCAAAAGTCCACATTACACCAATTAAAACAACTATAATAGAGATAAAGGTGGCTCTAAAAGATCTGAAAAAGAAAAAGAAAATTAGAGAGGTTACGGCTAATGCTGCTATAATAAAGGTGCCAATCTCGTCAATAATATTTTGCGAATTAAGTGTCCGTATGTATGGCATTCCAGAAATTCGAACATCGAGATTATAAGTGTTTTCAAAAGCTTCAATTTTTGGGATGAGTTTATCTATAATGAAATCTTTTCGTGCTGCAGTATTAACTATCCTTTTATTTAAATAAATTGCAGAACGTATAGTTTTAGTGTTTTTATTGAATAAAAAGTTATCGTAAAAAGGATATTGTTCAAAAAGTTGTTTTTGTAACTTTTCTACTTGAGCAGTTGTAGAGATAGAATCTTTAATAAAAGGTTCTAAATCAAATCGTTTTTTAACCTGATTTTTTACAAGTTTTTGAAGATCGCTGATTGCTATTACAGTTTCAACTTCGTCATATGTTTTAAAACTGTTAGAAAGTCTATTCCAGGCGTTAAGTTTATCAATAGTAAATAACGTTGAATCTTTAACGCCGAGAACTATTAAATTGCCTTCTTCTCCAAAAGTTTTAAGAAAGTCGTTATACTTTAAATTAACCTCATGGTCATCTGGCAAAAGATTTGCTTCGGTATAAGTAAAACGCATCTTTTCCCATTGTAAACTAAAAAAAATTGTTGCTGCAGCAATACTTAATAATATTCCTATTCTATTACGTAAAATTAATCGCGCAACGGTTTCCCAAAAACCTACCGAAAATAGTTTTGTCATAGCTTATTTAATGGCGCAAAGGTAGAAAAATAGTGTTGATAAAATGAGCAAAACACCCTGTTTATGAATAAATATTAAAGATTAATATTAAAAGTAAATTTGAATGCAATATTATCTCCAAATTCTGGAAGATGGTACGTGCCATAACGATATGCAAAGCTTAACCCAAAGCCAAAAAATAGTCTATTGATCTCGAATCCAGATTCTGAAAATCCTTTATTAAGAGTGTCGAAATTTATATTTTCATGTCTATCAATATTTTCCATATTCCCTATGGCAAACCTTGTTATTAAAACTAATTGAGGCTTAAACCAAGGCGAAATATCAAATGGTTTTAATTTGTGTTTTATTTGTAGTGTAGCAAATTCATCAGAAAAAAATTCATTAAAATACATTGTTTCAAAACTGTTTATTCCAGCAACCGAAAATCGTTGTAGAATAGTTTCTTTATTAACATTATTAGGATATGCATGATATAAATGAGTAATGGGGATGTCACCATTAGCTAATCCACTATTGAGTACAATTTGAGTAATAGCTCCATTTTGATAATTAAATTGCTGAATTGCTCTAAAGTCAAATTTCGAAAAACTAAAATCACCATTAAAAACAGCTGCAAAACTTTTAGTGTATTGAAGCGTAAACTTAGGATAACCCGTTTTAGTTTCAATTATACCATGTTGTGTTTGATTAAATTCACTAAAAGGACTCCATTGCATTGAGATTTTTGCAAGACTTAAGTCGAAATTCGTGAAGCTTTCGTTATTTTTTAAATTAAATATATAGTTATATGTTGGGTATATTTTACTGACAGAAAATTGTGTTTCCGTTAATATTTTTGGATGCAATTGATGTTCTATAGTTAAGATTTTAGAAATATTCTTATGAAATAAATCTATGTTTATTAAACGCGGTTCGAAAAACTGAAAAAAACGTTTATCTGTTAAAAAATTTGAACTACCAGACTCTTCCAAATCATCAATATATAATAAACTTATCCAGGTGTTTGTTTTTTTTACTACTCTCACTCCACCACCAAAACTGTATTTAAAGCGATGGTCAAGAAAACCATAAACCGTATGCCATTGTAATCTAAAATTCTTAGAAAAATTCTCGTTTGTAATACCCCCTAATCCCGTTCTAAAACCTTCGTATTGATTAAATTTTATAAGATATCTTAAATCGAAGTTTATATATTTAGTTGGAAAATAACCATTACCTATGTAATTTAAGAATTCTGCTTTTTTTATGGAGTCGTTAACCGTTTGAGAATTGCTATGAGGTGCATCAATATTTTGTGCCTGACTTTTACAAACTAAAATTGTAATAAAAATAAAAAGCCAGCAATATTTCATTAACGAATTCTAATAAATATAATTTGAATATATAAACACAAAAAAAGCGACTTTAGTGTCGCTATTAATTAAATGGTCATGATTTCTTTTTCCTTAATATGAAATAAATCGTCGACTTTTTTTACAAAAGTATCAGTCATTTCCTGAATATCCATTTCTGCATTTGATTTTACATCTTCGGAGATCTCATCCATTTTCTTAATTTCATGATTGGCCTCTTTTCGAGAATTTCTCACTCCTACTTTTGTGTCTTCGGCTTCAGCTTTGGCTTGTTTTGCTAATTCGAGACGCCTTTCTTCGGTTAAAGCAGGAACGTTTATAATAATACTTTCACCATTATTCATCGGATTAAATCCAAGATTAGCAATCATAATTGCTCTTTCAATTTCTTGTAGCATACTTTTCTCCCAGGGTTGTACTGTAATTGTTCTACCATCAGGTGTATTTACATTTGAAACTTGATTTAAAGGTGTTTGTGAACCATAATAATCGACCATAACGCTTCCAAGCATAGAAGGAGTTGCTTTACCTGCTCTAATATTAACAAATTGTTTTTCTAAATGCTTTAAAGCATCTTCCATTGCTTCTTTAGTCGTATCTAATATAAATTGTAATTCTTCGTTCATTTTTAATTTTTTTATTAAAATCTAAATCTGTCAAAAATTAAGCCAAAACAAATATTATTAATTAACGGTTGTTCCTATGTTTTCTCCTGAAACTACTTTTAGAAGATTACCTTTTTTATTCATATCAAAAACAATAATAGGAAGTTTATTTTCTTGACTTAAAGTAAATGCCGTAGTATCCATAACTTTTAAACCTTTTCTTAAAACATCCTCAAAGCTAATATAATCAAATTTAATAGCTTCAGAATCTTTTTCCGGATCAACATTATAAATACCATCAACACGTGTGCCTTTTAAAATAACATCAGCCTCAATCTCAATGGCTCTTAAAACTGCAGCAGAATCTGTTGTAAAATATGGATTACCTGTGCCTCCACCAAAAATAACAACACGTCCCTTTTCTAAATGCCTCAAAGCTCTCCTTCTAATAAAAGGCTCTGCGACTTCATTAATTTTAATTGCGCTTTGTAATCGTGTTGGCACATTAGCATCTTCTAAAGCACTTTGCAATGCCAACCCATTTATTACAGTGGCAAGCATTCCCATATGATCACCTTGCACACGATCCATCCCATTTATAGCACCAGAGACACCTCTAAAAATATTTCCGCCACCAATTACTATAGCAACTTCAACACCTAACTCAGTAATTTGTTTAATATCTTGAGCATATTCAGCAAGACGCTCTGGGTCAATACCATATTGTCTGTTTCCCATTAAGGCTTCGCCTGATAGTTTTAAAAGAATTCTTTTGTATTTCATATATTGTGTACTGAAGTTTTACAAATATAACACACAATTTTTTTAAATTACTCCTGTTATTATTTTAATATTTTTATATTCATGAAAAAAATCAGATATAAAAAATCATTTTAAAATTATTGCCTTAAGCATGTTTGTAGTGTTTTAGATTGTTCATCAAGCGATGACACACCTTCTGGAACTGGTAAAGCTTTGGGAGTTTTAAAAATTGAAAGAATTACTATAAATTAAAACCAACGTTTTTTTATTTATACAGTTAGTTGTTATGTCTAAGCTTTAAGGTGCCGGATTTGGTATTGCGGCATGCACTGCATTGATCTGTTCAATAACAGCTGCATCCAATTGTACATCAATACTCGCAATGTTTTCTTTAAGCTGGTCTAAATTAGTAGCTCCAATAATATTGCTGGTAACAAAAGGCTGTCGATTAACAAATGCTAAGGCCATTTGTGTTAAACTTAAATTATTGTCCTCTGCAATTTTAAGATATTTCCGTGTTGCTTCGGTTGACTGCTCGCTATTATATCTGGCTAATGTTGGAAACAATTTTAATCGAGAATTTTCGGCTGCTATTCCTTTAATATATTTACCGGAAAGCACTCCAAACGCCAATGGAGAATAGGCTAATAAACCTATATTTTCTCTTATAGCGACTTCTGCCAAATCACCTTCAAAAGGTCTATTTAACAACGAATAAGCGTTTTGAATGGTAACCATTCTAGGAAGATCATGCTTTTTAGATTCTTCTAAATAACGCATCGTTCCCCATGCTTTTTCGTTAGATAATCCCACTTGACGAATTTTTCCTTCCTTAATAATTTCGGCAAGTGTATGTAGAATTTCATTAAAATTATCTTGCCATGCGTCGTTTGGATTATGACTATAATCTCTAACGCCAAAAGTATTGGTTTGTCGTTCTGGCCAATGCAATTGGTATAGATCTA
>JAGLKH010000400.1 GCA_023141985.1 Flavobacteriaceae bacterium
TATATAAGTAAAGTCTTATAAAGATATTGTAGGTTAGGCTATACATTATTTTTTTACAAAATAGATTCGGAGTATTTTGATTCGTCTAAACTGTAAGAAAATTACTTATAAAACAATTACTTTTAAAATACATTTATTACTTTTACGATAAAAATTATAATTATTAGTTATGGAACATGTTTTAGAAAAAATTAAGGAGATACGTAAATACAAAGGCTACTCACACGAATATATTGCACACGAGCTAGATATTAGCCAGGTGGCATATAGTAAATTAGAAAAAAATGATACAAAACTAAGTGTAGATCGTTTATATAAATTAGCGGAGATATTAGATACTCCTGTAATGGAGTTATTAAACGAGCATCCTGAAAATGAATTTACCCAAACCAATAGTGATTCAGCAATTGGATATCAACAACAAATATTAAATCTTTATCAAGAAGATAAGGACAAAACTGAAAAGATCATACAGTTGTATGAGGCAAGATTAAAAGATAAGGATATGCTTATTGCGCAGCTGGAAAAGTTAGTTAAAAACTAATTTCTAACAGCAATATAGGTAATCACTATTTCAACCCTCCTATCAAATTTTGGGTCTCCACCAAGTGGAAATTTTCTTCGCATTCCCACATATTTCATTCGTTTTTTTGATACTCCTTTTTTTGCTAAATAATCGTAAATATATTTTGCCCTTACAAGAGAAAGATTTCTCTTTTTTGTTTTCATTTCTACCGCATCTCTACTGTTTTTTGTACAGCAAACATGGCCTCGAATTGTAAAGTATATGTTTTTCCTTTTAACTAGAATTTCAGCAATTTTTTCAAGTGTTTTTTTAGATTCAGGTATAATATCCCGATATCCTGTTTTAAATAAAATATTTTCTAATAGTACTTTATCCCCAACCTTAAGCTCACTACTTAAAATTTTTTGGGCTTCTTTTTTTTCTTTATCTTTTTTAGAATCTATAGGCTTATGGGAAACAACAATCTCTACCCTTCTATTTAGGCTGCGAATAATATTGGCGTCTTTGGTATTAATAATTTTAAGTAAAACTTCCCCTTTTCCATCTACATTACTAATTAAAGAGTCGCCGATATTATTATTTGATAACAAAAGTTTAATAGCGTTAGCTCTTTTTTGAGAAAGCTCCAGGTTATAAGCTTCACTTCCTACATCGTCGCAGAACCCATAAATTGATATTTTTTCAACTATTACACTATCAAGTTTTTGAATAAATAAAAGGAGTCTGTCTTGTTCTATTTCTGGAACTATATATTTATCTGTATCAAAATAAACCACATGATTTATCTCTTTTTGAGCAAACAAAAAATTACCAATTAACAGAAATAGTAAAACTTTTATTTTCATTTTCTAAATACAATTATGATTTTGTTATTAAAAGCTCAAACACAAAAAATTTAATTTAGATAACGGTTGTATTTATTAAGGTCTTCTAAAATACCTGTAGCAGTTTTAATTTCGATATTATGTGTTAAAAAATACTCATACAGTCCTTCTCTATAAAAATAACGCGTAATAATTTCATTCTTTAATAGTGTGTTTAACGGGTTATTACTGTCGTTAATAATTTTGCCTTTTATTGTGTTAATACTAGAGACAAGGGCATTATAGTCTTTAGATAATTCATCATTTAGACCTTCTTTTAAAGCGGCCTCTTGAAGCTTTTCTAAGGCTTTTTCTGTTTTAGTTTGGAATGCAAAATCGCTTTCTTTTAAAAAGGTTTTAAAATTATTAAAATCAGAGTTTGTAAATTCAAAAGAATTTAAATCGGAAACAGAGTTGTTGTAATAATAATTGGTAGCAAAATTAAAAATATAATCATTATTCACCATATCTTTTATAATTGGCGTTTGTTTAGTTGAGGCTATTTCTATATCAGGAGCAATACCACCACCATCAAAAACAGAACGCCCGTTTTTAGTTTTAAATTCATTATAGTTTTCTTTTTTTACTCGAACGGCTTTTCCGTCCTCATCCCGATTCCAATAATCTAAGGCTTGAATGCATCTACCGGAAGGCGTGTAATACCTGGAAATAGTAACCCTTAGTTGAGTGCCATAAGTTAATGGTTTTGGCCGTTGCACTAATCCCTTACCAAAGCTTCTGTTACCAATTATAACCGCTCTATCGAGGTCTTGCAAAGAGCCCGAAACAATTTCACTCGCAGAAGCGCTTCCACCATCAATTAAAACAACTAAAGGAATTTGCAGATCCAAAGGTTTGTTTTTTGTAAAATATGTTTTGTTGTATTTTTCTATTTTAGACTTTGTTGTAACGACTAATTGCCCTTTAGGAACAAAAAGATTTACTATGTTTATCGCCTCTATTAATAGGCCTCCTGGATTTCCACGTAAATCTAAAATTAATTTTTGAGCACCCTGTGTTTTAAGTTCTTTAATTGCTCCGGCAGTTTCAAAAGACGCTTTGTTATTAAACTTTTTTAAAACAATATAACCCGTTTTATCATTAACCATAGAAAAGAAGGGAACTGCGCTTATTTCAACTTCCTGACGCGTAATTAACGCGGTTTTTGTTTTTCCTTGTCGTAAAAAAGTTACATTAACTTTAGACCCGGGAATACCTTTTAATAAATCGCCCGCATTTTCTTTAAAATTTTTAATAATAAAATCTTCAACTTTAATAATTTCATCTCCGGCCTTTAAACCGGCTTTATCTGCAGGATAATCTTTATAGGGCTCTATAATGATTAATTTATCCTTCATTACTTTTACTTTTGCGCCAATTCCAGTATAATCACCAGTATTGTTTATTCGGGCAGCCTCTACATCTTGCTCGTTTAAAAAACGCGTATAAGGATCTAAATCACTCAACATGCTTTTAATTGCAGTATCCATTAGGTCACCCGGGTTGGTTTCGTCAACATAATTCATGTTGAGTTCTTTAAACAATGTGGTGAAGATTTCTATCTGTTTAGCGATTTCAAAAAAATCACTTTTAAAAGCAGTTCCTGTAAATAGAATTGTAAGTACTAAAACAGGAATGAGAATTTTCTTTTTCAATATATTTTTCATAACAGTATTATTTTTGTCTTTTTTTATTCATCCATCGCCTAATTAAAAAGAACACAATTACTATTATAATTATAAAAGGCCAAATGTGTAATATGCCTAAAAAGAATAATGACATACCATTAAAACCAGATTTAATTGCGTTCCACATTTTTGTTCCGTAAGAAACAGTAACACCACTTTCGGCAGTAAGCTTGTAAAATTCAATATTTATTGTGCTTTGCGACACTTTGTTTTTAAGATATTTTAAACGCCCTTGTTTTGCTTCTATTTCTTCTCTTATTTTTGAAAGCTCTCTTTCTATATCTAAAATTTCTTTAACATTTTTTGCTTTTGAGAGTAATTCTAAATAGCGTTTTTCTAAGATTTGTTTAGCGTTTAATCGAGCCTCTATATCTATAAATTCTTCAGTTACATCTCTTGATGAAATCCGTTTTGTGTCGAAAAAAGGAACATAATTACTAATTGAATCTATAGTTTTTTGAAAAACAACGGACGGCAATCTTACGGTTAAATGTCGTGAAATACGATTATAGGATTTATTGGAATTATCATCTTGAATAAAACCACCATTTTGTTTTACAAAGCCAATAATTTTAGCATAAGTTTTATCTAAATCCTGGGTTTCAAATTTCAAATAAGACTCTTTAATCAGTTTTTGTTCTTGAGGCCTATTAACAGAAAACTGTTTTGAAGACACTACATTCTCAAGAATAGATTCTTCCATGTCATCACTGCTTATTAAGCCGTTGATACTCGTGTCCGGATTATTGTTGCTGCAGGCCAATGAAAGTATTACGAAAAAAAAGGACAATAAAAATTTCATGTGTTTATATTTATTTTTTAGAGGCATATGTCTGCATACCGTAGTGACGGTATTTCGGCACGCAGGCATGCTGTTGCTATTAATCATTTCCTTAGGGGAGAAAGATTTTAACATGCTCGTTTCATATTATATTAATTTTAATCATTGCTAACTTTATTTAAAAACTGCTGAAACAACAGTTTCATTTTGGTTTCAAGAGATTTAAATTCTGGTTTTTCATTCCCAATGTACAAAATCATAAACGCATATTGTGTTGTAATGTTGTTAAAATATAAACCCTTATTAAGCCTGTACACTTCTCTTAATAAACGTTTTATTCTGTTTCTATCAACAGCATTTTTAAAATTCCGTTTACTCACAGAAACTCCAACTTTTATTTTAGTATCTTCATCAAAAGTGGATTTAATAAACATTAAGCGCAAAGGGTAAACCGAAACAGATTTTCCTTCGGCAAACAATTTTTCTATAAGCTTTTTGCTTTTAAGTTTTTCTTTATTTGAGAATGTTATATCCATTAATAAAAATTATTATGAGTACAAAAATAGTAAATACAGCTTATCAAGAAGCATGCCAGTGGCCTGTATGATAAAAATCATATTTTAAAGCGTTTAGTTATAGTAATTTCACATGGCGCAACAATTGTTAAAGGTAGAAATTTGGGAAGTTTAAAAGTTACAAAACTTAGTTCTAAAAAAGAGAAAGCCAGCTATATATATCAGTTAATTAAAGATATTGAGGCTCTTGACGTTATGATTCAAGAAGGATTAATCGAAAAATCGCCTATTCGTATTGGCGTAGAACAGGAATTTTGTTTAGTAAATAATGAGTTTTTACCTCAAAACAACTCTTTAGAGGTTTTAAAGGAAATTAATGATGATCACTTTACGACTGAAATTGGGAATTATAATTTAGAAATTAATTTAAACCCTTTAGAACTCAAAGAAGATTGTTTCTCTAAACTACACAAACAGCTTTCAAGCCTGCTTAGCAAAGCAAAAAAAGCAGCTGAAAAAAAGGATACAAAAATACTTTTAACCGGTATTTTACCAACATTATCTTTAAAACATATCAAAGAAGAAAACATGACGCCAATACCAAGGTATCATGTATTGAACGAAGCTATAAAAGAGTCTAGAAAGCAAGATTTTTATATTCACATTAAGGGTGTTGATGAGGTTAATTTATTGCA
>JAGLKH010000401.1 GCA_023141985.1 Flavobacteriaceae bacterium
TTAGTTATAGAATCTGATTGATAAATAAAAGAAATCTGTTCACTGTTAATTTTGTCTTGTGCAAAAATGAATGTTGGGAGAAGTAATAGAAAAATAAATTTTTTCATAATATTTTATTTATGGAATAAAATTAATCAATAATATAACATCATAAAAATAAATGTTTTGTTTTAGGGTACATTTTATGGTTCTGTCTCATCTGATGTGTTTTACTTATAAAGAATTATATGTTTGTTAAAAAGCAAATGTTCAAAGGTCATAGTTTTCCAAGGTCAATTATTCTACAAGCTTTATATTTTAAATTCAGATTTGGGTTAAGTTATAGAGATATAGAAGAACTCATGACAATTAGAGTAGTTAAAGTTGAGTCTGCTAAAAGAACATTATTAGGGATAAAAATAGTACAAATGATTAAAAAACAACAGTTGATTTGTAATAGAAAATCAATATTTAAATCATTTTATTCATTGGCTGTGTAATAATAAACTATTCTTACACCTTCAATCAAAGTTTAATAGATGCGACAGAAACAAATTATACTGCTTTATGCATTACTAAAAATGGAATATCTATTTTAAAGGCAAAAGTTTCTACAAGGTGTCTGGCAAATAAACGTTCTAAAAAGGAATGTTTTTTACTCATCATAGACAACATTTTTATATCATTATTAACAATATAATCCTGAACAGTTTTAAAAATATCTTCACTTTCTAAGTCAATAAACTCATGTGGAACATTACTAAAAACAGACTCTAAAAAAGCCTTTATCTTTTTTTGATCCTGGGAAAGAGAATCTTTATCTGAGAAATGCAAAACATCAATTTTAGAATTGTATGGTTTAGCAATATCCATTAAAGGCTCCATATCTTTACTATTATACATGGTTGAATAATTAGTTGTAAAAACGATTTTATCCATACTTGTAAAACTACAACCATTTGGTATTGCTAAAACCGGAGTTTTACAACGCTGCATTATATGAACCGTATTACTGCCAAAAATTACTTTTTGTGCTCCTGTTGCTCCTTTAGTACCCATTACTATTAAATCAATACTCTTGCTTTTACTTATCTGGTTTATAGCATCAACAAAATTGTCATAGTCTACAATAGAGTGAAAATCATGTTTTTCATTCTTATATTTAGTCTCTATTGTATTAATTAAATTCTTTAAAGATTTTTTAGCTGTTCCTATTAATGTTTGGTAAATAGTAGCAGAAGATGACATAGTCATCAAATCATCCGAAATAAAAGATGACGCAGATTGAACATTAAGTATATAAAATTCGCAATGCTCGTTCTCCAACAAATTCATAGCATAATAAATAGCATTTATAGAGTTTTTAGAAAAATCAGTTGGTAACAATATTACTTTCATTTACGAAAAATTTTTTTATAAAAGTAATGTGCCTTTAAAAAACAAACTATGACAAATGTTAGTTTTTAAAGGAAAGTGAATCCTCCTAAATTAATTATTACAGGATTAGCCTCTCATTTTTAAGCATTGTATACCGGCACAATATTAGAAATAGCGAATTAGAATACTAGGGGTTTACCACATACAACTCTCACTAGATTAATGAAATTACAGAAGAAGCTGAGTCTATCATCAAAGAAAATCAATTAGAAGAATTAGAATCTATATAAATTGAAGATTAGCATTTTTTTTATTTTATTTGCTTGAAATTAAATTGCTTGAAAAATGAAATTTCTATTGTATGCTTCGGCATTATCATTTGTTGGTTCCTGTGCAACGATTAGTCACAAAGAAAAAATTCAAGAAATTACAGATAATATTACTATTGAGCAGCCTAATAAAATTTTGGAATATGCCAATACAATTACTGCTGCTGAATTAGAACACAATTTATATATATTTTCTTCTGATGCATTCAAAGGAAGAAAAGTAGGTAGCCCGGGTCAAAAACTTGCTGTTAACTTCCTTAAAAACTATTATATAAGCGAAGGTATTCCTTCTCCTTTTGAAGGAACAAATTATTTTCAAATCGTACCAAAATCATTTATAGGAAGTGATTATAACGATTCCGAAAATGTACTGGCTTTTGTTAAAGGTTCAAAAAATCCGGAAGATATTATTATTATTTCGGCCCACCACGACCATAAGGGCATCGAAAAAGATGGCGAAATTAATAATGGAGCCGATGATGATGGTTCTGGAACAGTTGCACTTTTAGAAATGGCACAGGCCTTTAAAAAAGCTAAAGATGAAGGCTATGGTCCAAAACGTAGCATCCTTTTTTTGCATTTAACAGCCGAAGAAATAGGACTTCTTGGTTCTCATTATTATATACAAAATCCAATATTTCCATTAACAAACACAATAGCCAACCTAAATATTGATATGATTGGGCGTGTTGACAAATACCATAAAGACCATACAAATTATATATACCTTATTGGATCAGATCGTTTAAGTACCGAGCTACATTATATTTCGGAAACTGTAAATGCAACCTTTTTCAATTTAGAATTAAATTATAAATACAACTCCGAAAACGAACACAATCGCTACTATTATAGATCCGATCATTACAACTTTGCGCAAAAAGGAATTCCTGTTATTTTCTATTTTAATGGAGAACATGAAGATTACCACCTACCCACAGATACTCCAGATAAAATAAATTATCCGGTATTGGAAAAACGTACACGATTAATTTTTGCTACTGCCTGGCAACTTGCCAATCAAGAAAAAGCAATTATTGCAGATAAATATTAATGCAAAAGCACTTAGTGTTAAAAATTGTTAAATAAAACTATAACAAGTATTATACTCTTTCTTTTTTGTAATATCGCTAGTTCCTTTAAATCAATAATTTTTATAGAATGAAAAAATCATTATTCCTTTTAGTAATTACCCTAGTTATTTACTCCTGTGGATCTTACAAAAACAGTAATACTACTACTGTAAAAGTTAATGCTCCTGTAAATGTTACAGAATTTGCAAATACAATAACATCGGTAGAATTAAAAGAAATGCTTTACACTTATGCTTCAGACGAGTTTGAAGGCCGTGAAACTGCTCAGCCCGGGCAGAAAAAAGCCGTAGAATATATAAAAAGTCATTATACCAATCTTGGTATTTCGTCTCCAATTTCTAAAGACAACTATTTTCAAGAAGTCCCATTACAAATAGTCAAAACTCCAAAAACAACATTAACTATAGACGGAACTGTATTTAATTATTTCGATGATTACATTTCACAAACGGCAGCTCCAACCGGTAAAATTATAGCTAATGAGATTTTATATCTAGGCTACGGTATCGATCATGAAAATTATAGCGATTATAATAATTTAGATGTAAAAGGAAAAATAGTTGTAGTTAAAGGTGGTGAACCAAAAAATGAAGATGGCATTTATAAAATTAGTGGAACTACCAAAATTTCTAAATGGTCAAACGGAAGACAATCACTTTCAACTAAAAGAGATGCTGCGATAAAACATGGGGCTAAAGCCATTTTCTTCATGGATAAAGCTCTTTTTTCAAGATATTCAGGGTATTATACAAGAAGAGAAGAAAATGGAGGAAATAAAAGATTATCATTAATAAGCCAAGATAAAGAAATTTATTTTTTCTTAATTAACGAGAAATTGGGTAAGGCTTTAGTAAATAACATTAATGATAGTGAAACAAGGGCTACAATAGCAAATAATATTGAAATAAATTACGAAAACATTACAGAAAAAACATCTTCCGAAAATGTTGTGGCTTATATAAAAGGCAACGAAAAACCTAACGAATACATCATCATCTCTGCACATTTAGATCATGAAGGTATAAAAAATGGGGATATATATAATGGTGCAGACGATGATGGTTCTGGAACTGTTGCGGTATTAGAAATTGCTGAAGCCTTTAAAAAAGCATTAGATAAAGGTTATAAACCAAAACGATCCATTTTATTTTTGCATGTTACAGGTGAAGAAAAAGGGTTATTAGGTTCAAAATATTATACAGATTATAGCCCTATTATACCTTTAGAAAACACTGTTGCTGACTTAAATATTGATATGATTGGTCGTACAGATCCAAAACGTGACGGTGAAAACAGAAACTACATTTATTTAATTGGAAGTGATAAGCT
>JAGLKH010000402.1 GCA_023141985.1 Flavobacteriaceae bacterium
TTCTCTATCCTTTTTAGTTTTTATCGCTGGATTCCATTTAATTAGCGTTCCTTTTGTCTTGTAATCTTCGTCTGTAAACCAAAGATGATGGATACAGACTTCGGCAGTGATTTTTTTATCTTTTAAAGGCATTTTATTACTAAACAATTCTGTTTCTTTGCCAGTAGATAGATGAAACACATGTAATCTTGCTCCAGTTTTTTTTGCAAGTTCAATAGCTTTTGATGATGACAAATAGCAAGCTTCTTCACTTCTAATTAATGGATGATATTTAATAGGAATATCTTCACCAAACTGCTCTAAATATTTTTTAAAGTTGCGTTTAATAGTTGCTTCATCTTCGCAGTGTACAGCAATTAACAGGTCTGTACTTGAAAATATTTTCTCTAAAACTTCTATGTCATCTACCAACATATTTCCTGTTGATGAGCCTAAAAATAATTTTAATGCAGCAACTTTTGTTGAATCTATCTTTAAAATTTCCTCAAGATTATCGTTAGTACCTCCAAACATAAAAGAATAGTTACAATAGGAGGTTTTAGAAGCTATTTCAAACTTTTTTTCAAGTTCCTCAATCGTCGTCGTTTGTGGAATAGTATTTGGCATCTCAATAAAAGAAGTTATTCCACCTGCAACTGCTGCTTTAGATTCGCTTTCAATTGTTGCTTTATGAGTTAGACCCGGTTCTCTAAAGTGAACTTGATCATCAATAATTCCAGGAAGAACATAATTGTTTTCTGCATCAAACACCTCCACATTATGGGATTTTGGACTTATGGAATTTGAAATTTTTTTTATGTATTCATTTTCTATTAGAATATCTCCATTAAAAATAGTGCCTTCATTAACTATTTTAGCGTTTTTAATAAGTATCGTTTTGTTTTTCATGTGTCTATCTATTGTTTTTTAGCGGACACATGCCTGCATACCGTAGTGACGGTATTTCGACACGCAGGCATGCTGTTCGTTATCAGTCATTCCACTGGGTGACAAAAATTTTAACATGCTCGTTTCATTTTACTCTCTACCAAATAAACTTTTAAGCTTCATTGTAATTACTCCAAATATAGCTTCAGAAATTATGCCAGAACTTAATTTTGATTCTCCTTTTGTTCTATCAGTAAATATTACTGGAACTTCGACAATTTTAAATTGTTTTATAAACGCTTTAAATTTCATTTCTATTTGAAAAGCATAACCTATAAATTTGATTTTATCAAGATCTATATTTTCTAAAACTTGCCGCTTATAACACACAAATCCAGCAGTTGTATCTTGAATTTTCATTCGTGTAATTATACGAACATACACTGAAGCTAAATAAGATAAAATCACTCTTCCTATTGGCCAATTAACTACATTTACTCCTTTTATGTATCTGGATCCAATTGAAACATCAGCTCCTTCGATATGACAAGCGTTATATAATCTTATAAGATCTTTAGGATCATGTGAAAAATCTGCATCCATCTCGAATATATAATTATAATCGCGAGCTAAACACCAATTAAAACCATGAATATATGCAGTACCAAGCCCTGCTTTTTCATGCCGCGTTTCAAGAAATAATCTGCCTTCAAATTCCTTTTGTAGTTCTGCTACCTTAAGTGAAGTTAAATCTGGAGAATTATCGTCAACAACGAGAATATCAAAAGCTTTTTCTAAACCAAAGACGGTTCTAATAATTTCTTCAATATTTTCAATTTCATTAAACGTTGGTATAATAACAATAGCATCCTGCATTAAAAAAATAATTTTAGCAAAAGTAAGTTATTTACAGGATTAATTTTATAGATAATTCTTCATAATTTAGCAAACATGTTACGCGAAATAATATCTAACGAGTGGTATACTATTTTAATTGTTTTAAATATCGGCATTTTAGCATTTGCTAGAGCAACATTTTTTAATAGATTCAATGACTTTTTATGGGTTATTGGAAACTCTAAATATTTAAAAGTTTACTCCAGGGATCAAAAATTTATTGACCGGTTTGATGGTTTTTTGTTTTTAAACTTAATCATTTCTTTATCTCTTTTTTACTTTATTTGGCATAATACCTTTTTTGATTCTATCGCTTTTGATTTGATTCTTTTTTTTAAGCTCTTTGTGGGAATTGGTTCTTTAATTTTAATTAAAGTGCTAATAGAGCGGTTAATTGGTAGTCTTTTTGAGATTGATACTTTGATTGATTCTTATGTTTTTCAAAAAACAAATTATAAAAACTATATCGGGCTAATCCTTTTACCTATTAATATTCTATTAATTTTTGCCATAGAGCCTTCTAAAACTATACTTTATGTTGTAATTGCCTTGATGTTCTTTATTAATTTGATTGGTTTTGTAACCTCTTTTAAAATGCATCAAAAGTTGATTTTAAACAACTTGTTTTATTTTATTTTGTATCTTTGCGCTCTTGAAATTGCGCCATATATAATTTTATATGGCCTATATAAACTATAAGTTAGACTAGTAGAGCTATGAAAGTGAAAACAATTTTGGTTTCTCAACCCGAGCCTAAGATAGAAAATTCTCCCTATTTTGATCTTCAACAAAAACAACGTGTAAAAATTGATTTTAGACCTTTTATACATGTTGAAGGTGTATCTACTAAAGAAATTAGATTACAAAAAGTAGATTTAAATAACTATACAGCTATTATTCTTACAAGTAGAAATGCTGTGGATCATTTTTTTAGAGTCGCCGAAGAAATGCGTTTTAAAGTTCCTGATACCATGAAATATTTCTGCCAGTCTGAAGCTGTTGCATTTTACCTGCAAAAATATGTGGTTTACAGGAAACGTAAAATTTATGTTGGTAAACGTACTTTTAGTGAGCTTTCTCCTTTAATAAAAAAGTATAAAGACGAAACATTTTTACTGCCAACAACAGATAAGCTTAAACCCGAAGTTCCTAATATTTTAGATGGTCTCGGTGTTAATTGGAAACAAGCTACGTTCTATAAAACTGTAATCAGTGATTTGTCTGATTTGGCCAATGTATCCTACGATATTTTAGTATTTTTTAGCCCTTCAGGGATAGATTCGTTATTTCATAATTTCCCTGATTTTAAACAGAACGAAACACGTATAGCTGTTTTTGGGAATACTACAATTAAAGCTGTAGAAAACAGAAGCTTAAGAGTGGATATTGCTGCTCCAACTCCTGAAACACCATCAATGACGATGGCTTTGGAAAAGTATATTCAAAAAGTAAATACTAATAAAAAGCGAATTTAATAGAAGCTGATAAAAAAAGCTGCGATTTAAAAAATTAAATCGCAGCTTTTTTATTTAATATTAATTTCTATCTCACATTTGGTGCTGCAATAATTATTTCATCATTTGCAAACTCTTCAAATTGCTTGAAATTTTCTCTAAATGCTCTCGCTAATTTATCTGCCGTATCATAATACCCTTTATCATTATTCCAAGTACTTCTAGGACTCAATACTTCAGTTGGTACATTAGGACATGTTCTTGGTTGGGCAACACCAAATACAGAATGTATATGATAATTATCTCTATTAGCTTCTTCCAAACTTCCATTCATAGCAGCAGTAATCATAGCTCTAGTGTATTTAAGTTTCATCCTTCTGCCAATGCCATAAGGCCCACCTGTCCAGCCCGTATTAACCAACCATACATTTACATTAGCATCTTGCATTTTCTTGCTTAACATTTCTGCATATTTAGTAGGATGCAAAGGCATAAAAGGCGCTCCAAAACATGCCGAAAACGAAGGTACAGGTTCATCAATCCCTGCTTCTGTTCCAGCTACTTTTGCTGTATATCCGGAAATAAAATGATATGCTGCCTGACCTGGTGTAAGCTTGGATATTGGAGGTAATACCCCAAAAGCATCTGCTGTTAAAAAAAAGATGTTTTTAGGATTCTTACCTATAGAAGGCACTTGTATATTATCAATATAATGAATAGGATAACTAACTCTTGTGTTTTGAGTAATAGTAGTGTCTTCGAAATCTACTACAGCATTTTCATCCATGATGACATTTTCAAGTATAGCTCCTTTTTTAATAGCATGATATATATCCGGTTCATTGACTTCAGAAAGATCTATTACTTTAGCGTAACAGCCGCCTTCAAAGTTAAATACTGTATTTTCATTGGTCCAACCATGCTCATCATCTCCAATTAATTTACGTTCAGGGTCTGCCGAAAGCGTAGTCTTTCCAGTACCTGATAAACCAAAGAAAATTGCTGTATCTCCATCTACACCAACATTTGCACTACAGTGCATTGGGAGTGTATTTTTAAAAACCGGTAAAATAAAATTTAAAGCCGAAAAGATTCCTTTTTTAATTTCTCCGGTATAACCCGTTCCTCCAATTAAGGCAATTTTTCTGGTAAAATCTAAAATAGCAAAGTTATGCTGCCGTGTACCATCTTCATTAGGAATTGCCATAAAACCTGGAGCATTTACAATAACCCATTCTGGTTTAAAAGTTTCTAATTCTTCTTCTGTAGGTCGCATAAACATATTATAAGCAAACATATTGCTCCAGGGCAGTTCATTGATAACCCGAATATTTGTTCTATAATTTTGATCTGCACAAACATAACAATCACGAACAAAAACTTCTTTATTAGATAAATAATCTACTACTTTACTATATAGTTTTTCAAATGCATCACTACTAAATGGAATATTAATATTTCCCCACCAAATTCTGTCTTTTGTAATATCATCCTTTACAATAAAACGATCCTTAGGTGAGCGTCCCGTAAATTCTCCGGTATTTACAGCTAACGCTCCTGATGATGCTTCCACACCTAACTTGTGAGATATTGTTATCTCTTGAAGTTGGTTTTGCGATAATTGATAATTAATCTGAGCATTTTTAATTCCATATTGTTCTAACGAAATCGATTTCGAAGTTTGGGTATAATCTACCATAAATTCTTGTGTTGTTTATCAATACAAAACTATAATATTATTTTAAAGATACATTTATAAATGTGATTATTTAGCCTTCATTTTAAAAAAGCTTATCAACAAAAGCGCCCAAGAAACAATAAATAACAATCCTCCAATTGGGGTTATAAATCCTATAGTTTTAAAATCAAAACTTGTGAGGTTATTTGTAGCCAAACCATAGATAGAGCCTGAAAAAAACAGTACACCAAAAATTATTAAATAGAACAGTGTTTTTTTTGTTTTTTGCTGAATCAATGTAGTACTGCCAACAAATAAAAGCACTATTGCATGGTACATTTGATAGCGTACTCCCGTTTCAAAAGTTTGTAGCGCATCAACTGAAATTATAGCCTTTAACCCATGTGCGCCAAAAGCGCCGAAAGCAATACTTAATAAGCCTAAAAGAGAAGCGGTAACTAATATTGGTTTGTTCATAATATATTTATGTTTTGAGTTTCTATAACAGTTACATTTTATTACATTCGTCTTTGTAAATGATTTATTTGCAATAAAACAAAAATACTCAACAATTCTCACTATGCGAAAGATATTAATTATTGGTTCAGGTAAATCTTCATCCTACCTTATAAAATATTTTTTAGACAAATCTGAATCTGAAAATTTGCATATTACTATTGGTGATATCAATATAGAAAATGCAAAAAAGCTGATTAAAAATCATGAAAACGCTCAAGTAGTAATACTTGATGTTTTTGACCAACAGTCAAGGGCAAATGCAATTAAGGGTGCAGATATTGTGATATCCATGCTTCCTGCGCGTTTACATATTGAAGTTGCCAAAGATTGTATTACTTATGGCAAGAATATGGTTACCGCATCGTATGTAAGTCCTGAAATGCAAGCGCTAGACGATGCCGTTAAAGCCAAAGGGCTCATTTTTATGAACGAAATAGGTGTAGATCCTGGAATAGATCATATGAGTGCGATGCAAGTTATTGACAGGATTCGTGAAAAAGGCGGAAAACTAATTTTGTTCGAATCGTTTACAGGTGGTTTAGTTGCTCCAGAAAGTGATAATAACCTTTGGAATTATAAGTTTACCTGGAATCCAAGAAATGTGGTTGTAGCCGGACAAGGTGGAGCCGCAAAATTCTTGCAAGAAGGGAAATACAAATACATTCCTTATAATAGATTATTTAGACGAACCGAATTTTTGGAAGTTGAAGGCTTTGGACGTTTTGAAGCTTATGCTAACCGAGATTCTCTAAAGTACCAAAGTGCTTATGGACTCAATAATATTAAAACCTTATATCGTGGTACAATACGTCGTGTAGGTTTTAGTCGCGCCTGGAATATGTTTGTACAATTAGGAATGACTGATGATAGCTATACCATAGATGACAGCGAAAACATGAGCTATCGTGATTTTGTAAATGCTTTTCTGCCATATAGTCCAACAGATTCTGTAGAATTAAAATTTAGACATTGTTTAAAAATTGAGCAAGATGATATTATTTGGGATAAGCTTGAAGAATTAAATATTTTTAGTTCAACAAAAATGGTGGAACTTAAAAAGGCTACTCCTGCTCAAATCTTGCGAAAAATATTAATGGATACCTGGACTCTTGGGCAAGAGGATAAAGATATGATTGTGATGTATCATAAATTTGGTTATGAATTGAATGGTAAAACACATCAAATCGATTCTACAATGGTTACTATCGGAGAAAATCAAACCTATACAGCTATGGCAAAAACTGTTGGTTTGCCGGTAGCAATGTCTACTCTTGATATTTTAAATGGAAAAGTTAAAACTCCAGGTGTACAAATTCCTATCCATAAAGAAGTTTATGAGCCAATATTGAAAGAATTAAAAGAACATGGCATTAGTTTTTATGAAAAAGAAGTTTCTTATTTAGGCTATAACCCTTTAAATATTTAATTTTTTTAAGAAATACTCTTTATTTTAATCATTTTTTACAATAATTGATTCAATATTGGTTATTTTAATTACACTTTAAAATCATTTTATTACTTTTATGTTTTAATTTATAAACATATAAGAAAATGAAACTTGTAAATAAGAACCCTTATATTGATGGCATTGATAAAACGATACTTCGTGCATTAATGAAAGATGCAAGAACACCAATACTTGAAATTGCACGGCAGATCGGTATTTCCGGAGCAGCTATTCACCAGCGGTTACGCAAACTGGAAAATTCTGAATTGATTTCCGGTTCAAAATTCATCATTAATCCAAAAGTATTAGGCTATACTACTATGGCTTTTATTGGAATATTTTTGGATAAAGCCGTTAGTAACCCTCAAGCGGTTAAACAACTTAAAAAAATCCCTGAAGTTTTAGAATGTCATTACACCACAGGAAACTGGAGTATATTAATAAAAGTCCTGTGTAAAGACAATGAGCATTTAATGCACTTGCTTAATAAAAACATTCAATCTATAAAAGGTGTTTCGAGAACGGAAACATTTATTTCTTTAGAACAACAAATTGACCGACAGATTAAAATATAAAAAACTAATCTCTCCCTAAAATTTGAAACGCCCAATACACAAGTGATGCTAAAGCTCCAATAGCAGCTACCAAGTAGGTTCTAGCTGCCCATTTAAGAGCATCTTCCGATCCTTTATATTCTTCTTGGCTAACCATGTTTTTATTTTTTAACCAAGCCAATGCTCTGTTACTGGCGTCGTATTCTACAGGAAGTGTTATAAAACTAAATAAGGTAGCAAATCCCATCATAACTAATCCGGCAACTGCAACTAAATAACCAATGCCACCTAGCATATTTGTAGCCATTAGTACAATACCTCCAATAACAATCCATTGCGACATTCCGGAAGTCACACTTACTACAGGTACTAAAGTAGAACGCATTTGCAACCAGCTATACGCTTTGGCATGCTGTACAGCATGACCACACTCATGAGCTGCTACTGCTGCTGCTG
>JAGLKH010000403.1 GCA_023141985.1 Flavobacteriaceae bacterium
ATAGTGCAGTTCGTTTAATTGTAGATTCTTTAACTGAATTGCTTATGATTGAGCGCGATATACTTGATAAATCCGGTGAAGCTAATGATGAAGGTACAAATGCAATGATGAGTGGTTTTATAACAGAACAAGAAAAAACGGTTTGGATGATGAAAGCCTGGTTAAATGAAACAGTTTAGTTAGTTGATTAGTTGGTTAAATGGCGGCTTTTTAAGTCGCCTTTTTTCTTCCAGTTACAATAATCCTTTAGCTTTAATTTCAAGGTATTTATTAATAGTATTAATAGTTAATTGTTCAGGAGCTGTCAAAATACTTTGAATACCATATTTTTGAAGTTCTTTAACCATTAGGCGTTTCTCAAACGAAAATTTTTCAGCGATAGTTTTATGATAGATGGCCTGTAAATCTTCTGCTTCAGTTGAGATCAGTTCATCTAACTCAGTATTTTCAAAAATAATAACGACTAGCATGTGTTTTTTTGATATGGCTTGAAGGTAAGGTAATTGTCGTTTTAAAGCGCTAATATGTTCGAAATTTGTATATAAGAGCAGTAAACTTCTATGTGTAATTTTTCGTTTTATTTGTGCATATAACAGTCCAAAATCACTATCATTAAATTGTGTGTTGATATTATATAAAGCCTCTAATATTCTATTGAGATAGGTAAGTTTGTGTATTGCTGGTAAAAATGTTTCAATGGTTTTTGAAAACGTGAGCATACCTACTTTATCATGTTTTTTTAATGCAACATTGCTAAAAGCTAATGAGGAGTTAATAGCATAATCCAGAAGTTTTAAACCATTAAAAGGCATTTTCATTACTCGTCCTATATCAATAATAGAGTAAATTGGCTGTGATTTTTCATCCTGAAATTGATTGATCATTAATTGAGCACGTTTTGCAGTGGCTTTCCAGTTTATGGTTCTAAAATCGTCACCAACTACATAGTCTTTTATTTGTTCGAATTCTGATGTATGCCCAATTCGTCTAATTTTTTTTAATCCAATTTCAGTTAAATGATTGCCAATCGCTAAAAAATCGTATTTCTGCATTTTAATAAGCGAAGGATATACAGCAACCATTTGTTCATTTTGAAATTGATATTTTCGTTTAACGAGTCTGAGTTGTGTTGAAGCATATACATTAAGATTACCAAAAAAGTATTCACCACGTTCTACAGGACGAACATTATAAGTAAAATCATGATTTTTATTGGGTTGTATGATTGTTTTATACGAAAAATCTCGTTTTTGAAACTGTATGGGTAATTCATCAATAACATCTATTAGTGTTAGAAAAGGATAATAATTTGTAATTGTAACAGGAACAGGATTATCATCACTATTTGAAAACTTTTCTGGTAACAAACGCTGCGCTTTTATTGCATTTTTAAAACGATAGAGTAGTAGTATATCAACAAATAACAAGATAACAATCGTTGACGTGATTATCCAGGCAATTGGGAACAGCCATTTTAGCCAAAACGACAATAAAAAGCATATAGAAGCTATTGCCATATAGATATAAAACCCTTTGTGTATGTATAACGATTTAAAAAATTTCATCAAAAAGTATTAATATTCACTATTTAGCGTGGTACTTCTATAGATTGCACAATCATATCAATTACATTTTCTGTACTCATACCTTCCATTTCACGTTCAGGTGTTAAGATTAACCTATGGTTTAAAACGGGTACAACAGATTTTTTAACATCCTCAGGAATTACAAAATCACGTCCATTAATAGCTGCAAATGCTTTAGATGTATTTAATATTGCAATAGATGCTCTTGGCGAACCACCCAAATATAAATGTGAATGATTTCGTGTTTTTGAAACTATTTCTGCAATGTATTTAATGATCTTTTCTTCAACTAAAATGGATTGTGTTTTTTCTTTAAAATCTGCTAATTTATTAGCATCTAAAATAGGATTGATTAATGTTTGTGGTTGTTTGCCTTTTCGCTCATGATGAGTTTCAATAATTTTAATCTCGTCTTCAATAGCTGGATAATCTACATTTATTTTAAATATAAAACGATCTAATTGAGCTTCTGGTAGAGCATAAGTGCCTTCTTGGTCAATTGGATTTTGAGTTGCAAGCACCATAAATGGTGCTTCAAAAATGTATGTTGTTCCGTCTATTGTAGCTTGACGTTCTTCCATAGCTTCAAATAATGCTGCTTGGGTTTTTGCCGGAGCCCTGTTTATTTCATCTATGAGAACGATATTTGAAAAAATTGGGCCTTTCTTAAATTCAAATTCTGAGTTTTTCATATTTAGAATAGATGTTCCTAAAACATCACTGGGCATCAAATCTGGTGTGAATTGTATTCTGCTAAAATCTGTTTTTAAAACTTTTGCAAAGAGTTTTGCTGTAATAGTTTTAGCAATTCCCGGAACACCTTCAATTAAAACATGTCCATCAGCCAACAATGCAACAATAAGCAATTCTATAAAGCTTTCTTGTCCAATAATAACTTTAGCTAATTCTTGTTTTATTGTATCTGCAGTATTTTTTAAATCTTCTAATGGTATTCTATTATTAAAATCTATGTCTTGGTTTTTCATGTGTTCATCCATATTGTTTATTATTTGTCACATGCAGTTCGCAAATCAAAATTTTCTGTGGAAAGAAAAACTTGATTGTACTCTTGTTATGTGTTATTACTTTTAAATGTTTCTATTAAAGTATTGAGCTTTTCTAATTCTATGCTATTTAATTGTGTTTTTTGACTAAAATTTTCAATGGTTTTAAATACATACCTGGTGTCTTCAACAGTATTGTTGCTTCGTGCAGCTAAATTTTTGATAAATTCATCATCAAGAGTATTCGTGTTGAGGTACAAATGTGTACGTATATAATCTAAAAAATGTTGAACCTTATGATGGGCAATATCGTTATGTTGACCTTTCTCGTAGTACATATTTGCAATAGTTCTTGTGAAATCTATGGTTTGATTACGTAATGGTTTTACAATAGGTATGGCACGTTGTTTACGCTTACCTTCAAAAATAATATAAACTACAACTCCAATAAGCATGATATAATATGCCCATTTTAACTCTTTAGTGTTGAGAAAAATATATAAAGGCGATGAATAAAATGATTTCCCGGATTTGTAATAATTATCTAAATAAATTGGTTTTGAACTGTCAATATAAGATGTTAATCCAGCAGTATAATTATTATTTGGAGAATTTAAAATGAAATAATTTGTAAATGCTTGCGGAAATGTACTCAGTATAATATCACCATTGCCAAACGATTGTTTTATAATGTTTATTTTTTCTTCCCGGAAGAGTGTTTCTTTATCATGATTATCAATAATGCTAATTACAGATGTTTGTAATGTGTCAATTTTATTAAAATGATAGACGTAATTTGCTTTATCGAAGGTAAAAATTGTATGGTCTAAGTTGTTGTTTTTTAGTTGAAGTTGATAATTATTGTTAAAGTCATTAATTGTATTTATTATTGAAGTATTTAGGTTTAAAGTATCTAAAAGATGAGCTTCAAAATTTGATGATGCTACAAAAAGCGTATTGCCTTTAGAAGTCCAATCTAAGAGTTTGTCTAATTCTGCTTCACCAAATTCTACATTATTATTAATAAACACATAAGTTCCGTTAATTTCATTATTCTCGTTTAGATATTCATAAGGAGGACTATCGATATCAATAATATTTTCTTTTGAAAAAAGACGCTTTAATTGCGCATGAAATACATAAGTACCAAACGGTATTTTATGCTGCTTAGCATACGATGGAAACCAATTTACTTGCTTAGGTTTGGAATACTCTAAAGCCACAATTCCAATAACTGCAAGTGTAGTTAAGACGATATATAGTTTTCCGCGTTTATTCAATTTGTTTTATGGTTGCATTTAAGGATTGAAAAGATGATTTTAAAGTTTCAAATCCTAATTCGTCGATCTTAAATTCGCCATACCAAACATAATCGTAAATTCTAGTAATAGCTTTAAAACCTGTTTTTATTGCATCTTTTTCAATTTCAGTAATATAATCTTCATTGGTTTTTTGCTGTTGCCAAGAAATGATATGCTTTTCAACTAAATATTTTAAAGATAACAGATAGTAATATCTAATGGCTAAACGAAAATTCTTTTGTTTAATGGCTTCATTAATTAGTTCATTAATGTCTTTATTCCTAATAATGTTTTCCTCTTCTGTAAACTGCACAGTTGCATGATTTTGTTTTCCTGAAATAATATTTTCTGAATTTACTTTTAAAAAGAACTTAAGGAGCAAAAAGATAAGTAATGCCAAGATTAAATACGGTAATACATTGAAAATAAAATACAAAATTCCACTAGCTTTTCCAACTCCAAAAATATATTCAAAAATCTTTGTAATAATATTTTTAATCCATTGTTTAAAACGATCTATAAAAGATTCTTCCGCTTCAACTTCAACATAATTAAAGTTGTTATCTTCTTTGTATTTGCTTAAATCGTCTTCAGTAATTTTTTGTTCAACAAGTTTAGTGTCATCATATTTTATAACAAGTGAGTCTTGTTGTGCATGTGACAAGGTTGCAAATAAAAATAATAATAAAGTCGCTTTTATAAAGTGCATTTAATTTTCGGTTTTGCCTATAGATTTAATGCGCTCGAAAGTTCCTGTAAAGTTCTTTTTTTCGTTTAAATTAAAATAGATAAATGCAGAGCCTACAACTACAATTAAGTTAAGGGCATATTGAAAAAACGAACTCAAAACGTTTAAAGCCAAATAAACCGGATCAACAAGGGAGTCCATATTTGCAGGATTTAATTCACCACTAAAAACACCCATTTTAATCCATGTATAGATAGCAGTTGGTACAGATACTACAAATCCAATGATGAATATTATGATAAAAAACACAATGACTGTGAGTAAGGTGACCCAAAACTCATCTTTTATTAAAGTGAAGCTATAACCGTAAGCATCGGATGCATTTATTTCTCTGAAAACCAAAACAGGAAGGACAATGGCCATTGGCACTAAAAAATAAAAAACCGGAAGACAACAAATTAACACGGCAAATGATAGTGTAAGACCTTTTAAAAATGAAAGCCCTAAAAATCGCCAAAATGTTTGATTAACGTTTTGTTTGACTTCATCAAAATTAACATTTCCATTATTGTCATTATAAGATTTTATATAAAACAAAGCAGCGGAGGTAGAAAATGTATATGTCAAAATTGCTGCCACTAAATAAAGTACATAGGCAAGAATAAAAGACAGAGTATTTTGATAAGGAAAAGCATTATTTAAATCGAAGTTGAATTGATCTCCAATGGTATAGATGTAAAACACTAATGCTATTAAAAACAATACCAAATAAGGGCCAGCTATACTAATAATTGTTTTTAAAAATGGATTAAATTCATTTCTTATAAATGCAAAAGTATCGCTTAGAATATCTCCAAGTTCGCGTTGCTTTTTTAGTTCGATATATTTTTTCATATAAAAATTTTAAAGAGCATTTAGTTGGTTATCGAGTGTAATTTGATTTTGCTTTTTGTGTAATTGAATTG
>JAGLKH010000404.1 GCA_023141985.1 Flavobacteriaceae bacterium
CAGTTTATGGATCAAACAAATCCACTTGCTGAAATAACACATAAACGACGATTGTCTGCTTTAGGGCCTGGAGGATTATCCAGAGAAAGAGCTGGTTTCGAAGTTCGCGATGTTCACTATACACATTATGGACGTTTATGCCCAATTGAAACACCTGAAGGGCCAAACATTGGTTTGATTTCTTCTCTTTCGGTATATGCTAAGGTGAATTCAATGGGATTCATCGAAACACCATATAGAAAAGTTGAAAATGGTGTTGTTGATATTAAAGGCGATCCAATTTATTTAAGTGCTGAAGAAGAAGAAGAGAAATTAATTGCCCAAGCTAATATTCCTGTTGACGAAAAAGGTAAAATTTTAGAAGATAAAATTATTGCCAGACAAGAGGGAGATTTTCCAGTAGTTGAACCAACAGAAGTTCATTTCACTGATGTTGCACCTAACCAAATTTCTTCAATATCAGCATCCTTAATTCCATTCTTGGAACATGATGATGCAAATAGAGCATTGATGGGATCTAATATGATGCGACAAGCGGTACCATTATTGCGCCCACAATCACCAATTGTAGGTACTGGATTAGAACAGCAGGTAGCATCAGATTCTAGAGTTTTAATTAATGCAGCCGGTTCTGGTATTGTAGAATATGTCGATGCAGACGAGATTATTATTAAATACGATCGTACAGAACAAGATGCAATGGTGAGTTTTGATAGCAATACTAAAACCTACCCATTAACAAAATTCAGAAAGACCAACCAGGGAACTTCTATAAACCTTAAACCTATTGTTGTAAAAGGCGACAAAGTAATTAAGGGACAAGTATTATGTGAAGGTTATGCAACCCAAAAGGGTGAGTTAGCTTTAGGTAGAAATATGAAAGTAGCCTTTATGCCTTGGAAAGGATATAATTTTGAAGATGCTATTGTTATTTCTGAAAAAGTAGTTCGTGATGATATTTTTACATCTATTCATATTGATGAGTATTCTTTAGAAGTAAGAGATACAAAATTGGGTAATGAAGAGTTAACAAACGATATACCTAATGTTTCAGAAGAGGCCACAAAAGATCTTGATGAAAATGGGATGATTCGTATTGGAGCCGAAATTAATCCTGGTGATATTCTTATAGGTAAAATCACACCTAAAGGAGAAAGCGATCCAACTCCGGAAGAAAAATTATTAAGAGCAATTTTTGGAGATAAAGCAGGAGATGTAAAAGATGCATCATTAAAAGCATCACCTTCTTTGCATGGTATTGTAATTGATAAAAAGTTATTTGCACGCGCTATTAAAGACAAACGCAAAAGAGCTCAAGACAAAGTAGATATTGCCAATTTAGAAGATATTTACGATAAAAAGTTTGAAGATTTAATAGCAGTACTTGTAGAAAAACTTTTTACAATTGTAGGAGGTAAAACAGCACAAGGTGTATTTAATGATTTAGGTGAAGATGTTTTTCCAAAAGGGAAGAAATTTACTTTAAAAATGTTAAATGCTGTAGATGATTACGCACATTTAGTTTCAGGTAAATGGACAACTGATAAACAAACAAATAAACTTGTATCAGAATTAATCCATAACTATAAGATTAAAGAGAATGACTTACAAGGATCTTTAAGACGTGAGAAGTTTACAATCTCTGTTGGAGATGAATTGCCCGCAGGAATTATTAAGCTAGCTAAAGTTTATATTGCTAAAAAGAGAAAACTTAAAGTTGGTGATAAAATGGCAGGACGTCATGGCAACAAAGGTATTGTTGCTAGAATTGTTCGTCAAGAAGATATGCCATTCCTAGAAGACGGAACTCCAGTAGATATTGTATTAAACCCTCTTGGAGTACCTTCTCGTATGAATATTGGACAAATATATGAAACTGTATTAGGTTGGGCAGGACAAAAATTGGATCGCAAATATGCAACACCAATTTTTGATGGTGCAACTTTAGATCAAATTAATGAATTTACAGACGAAGCTGGAATTCCAAGATTTGGACACACTTATTTATATGATGGTGGTACAGGAGAACGATTTGATCAACCAGCAACAGTTGGTATTATTTATATGTTGAAGCTCGGTCATATGGTAGACGATAAAATGCATGCGCGTTCTATCGGGCCATACTCTTTAATTACACAACAACCTCTTGGTGGTAAAGCACAATTTGGAGGACAGCGTTTTGGAGAGATGGAAGTTTGGGCACTTGAAGCTTATGGAGCATCAGCTACATTAAGAGAAATTCTAACAGTAAAATCGGATGATGTTATTGGTAGAGCAAAAACTTATGAAGCTATTGTAAAAGGAGAGCCAATGCCAGAACCGGGACTACCAGAATCTTTCAACGTGTTAATGCACGAATTAAAAGGTTTAGGATTAGACATAAGATTAGAAGAATAGTTAGTAAATAAATTCATTATCAACCATATATCATGGCAAGAAGACAAGATAGGAATCCAGTACACAGATTTAATAAAATCTCAATAGGTTTAGCATCTCCAGAGACTATTTTAGGAGCCTCAAGAGGAGAAGTCTTAAAACCAGAAACTATAAATTATAGAACACATAAGCCGGAACGCGATGGATTATTCTGTGAGCGAATTTTTGGACCTATAAAAGATTATGAATGTGCTTGCGGAAAATACAAGCGTATTAGATATAAAGGTATTGTTTGTGACCGTTGTGGTGTTGAAGTAACCGAAAAGAAAGTACGTAGAGATAGAGTAGGACATATTAATTTAGTAGTACCAGTTGCTCATATTTGGTACTTCCGTTCATTACCAAATAAAATTGGATACTTACTTGGATTACCATCTAAGAAGTTAGACATGATTATTTATTATGAGCGCTATGTTGTTATTCAACCAGGAAACGCAAAAAATGAAGAAGGCGAACCATTGCAAAAAATGGATTTCTTAACTGAAGAAGAATATTTGAATATTCTTGAATCTCTTCCTCAAGAGAATCAATATTTAGACGATTCTGATCCAGAGAAGTTTATTTCAAAAATGGGAGCAGAATGTTTAATTGAGCTTTTATCCAGAATTGATTTAGACGCCTTATCTTTTGAATTGCGTCATAAAGCAAATAATGAAACTTCAAAACAGCGTAAAACAGAAGCTTTAAAACGTTTACAAGTAGTAGAAGCTTTAAGAGAGGCAAATTTAAATAGAGAAAATCTTCCAGAATGGATGATTATGAAAGCGATTCCTGTTATTCCACCAGAATTGCGCCCATTAGTACCTCTTGATGGAGGGCGTTTTGCAACTTCCGATTTGAACGATTTATATAGACGTGTAATTATACGTAACAATCGTCTTAAGAGACTTGTAGAGATTAAAGCTCCAGAAGTAATCTTACGTAATGAAAAACGTATGTTGCAGGAATCTGTAGATTCATTATTCGATAATACACGTAAATCATCAGCAGTAAAAACAGACTCTAACCGACCACTTAAATCATTATCAGATTCTCTTAAAGGGAAGCAAGGTCGTTTTCGTCAAAACTTATTGGGTAAACGTGTTGATTATTCAGCGCGTTCGGTAATTGTTGTTGGGCCAGAATTAAAATTGTTTGAGTGTGGTATACCAAAAAATATGGCAGCCGAACTTTACAAGCCTTTTGTAATTAGAAAATTAATTGAAAGAGGTATTGTAAAAACTGTAAAATCTGCAAAGAAAATTATAGATAGAAAAGAACCGGTTGTTTGGGATATCCTGGAAAACGTATTAAAAGGACATCCAGTACTTTTAAATCGTGCGCCTACTTTACATAGATTAGGTATACAAGCATTTCAACCAAAACTTATTGAAGGTAAAGCAATACAATTACATCCATTAGTATGTACTGCATTTAATGCCGATTTTGATGGCGATCAAATGGCTGTGCATTTGCCTTTAGGGCCAGAAGCTATTCTTGAGGCGCAATTATTAATGTTAGCATCTCATAATATTTTAAATCCTGCAAATGGATCTCCAGTAACCGTACCTTCTCAAGATATGGTTCTCGGATTGTATTATATGACCAAACTGCGTAAATCTACACCTGAAGCAAAAGTTATTGGTGAAGGCCTGACGTTTTACTCTCCAGAAGAGGTAACAATAGCATATAATGAAAAGAAAGTAGATTTAAATGCAGCTATAAAAGTTAGAACTAAAGATTATAATGATAATGGAGAATTAGTTAATCAGCTTATAGAAACTACAGTTGGGAGAGTTATATTTAATGAAGAAGTTCCAGAAATTGCCGGATACATTAATGAAGTTTTAACTAAAAAATCTCTAAGAGATATTATTGGTAAAATCTTAAAAGTTACAAGTGTCCCGGAAACAGCAGTTTTTCTTGATGAAATTAAAACATTAGGATATAAATTTGCATTTCAAGGAGGTTTATCATTTAGTTTGGGAGATATTATTATACCGCCAGAAAAACATGATATGATTGCTTCAGCAAACAAGCAAGTAGATAGTATTAAGGCAAACTATAACATGGGTCTTATAACAAATAATGAACGTTACAATCAAGTTATTGATATATGGACCTCAACAAATGCTGAATTAACTGAGTTGTCTATGAAGCGTATTCGCGAAGATCAACAAGGATTTAATTCGGTATATATGATGCTTGATTCTGGAGCTCGTGGATCTAAAGAACAGATTCGTCAGCTTACAGGTATGCGTGGTTTAATGGCAAAACCTAAAAAATCCAGCACAGGAGGTGGAGAAATTATTGAAAACCCTATTCTTTCTAATTTTAAAGAAGGACTTTCAATTTTAGAATACTTTATTTCTACTCACGGTGCACGTAAAGGACTTGCCGATACTGCCCTTAAAACAGCCGATGCCGGTTATTTAACACGTCGTTTAGTAGATGTATCTCAAGACGTTATCGTTAACATAGAAGACTGTGGTACATTAAGAGGTGTTACAGTTGTGCCATTAAAGAAGAATGAAGAAGTTGTAGAAACTTTAGAAGAAAGAATAGTTGGCCGTACTTCATTATATGATGTTTATAATCCGTTAACAGAAGAGTTGTTAGTAGAAGCGAGTGGACATATTGATGATGATATAGCTAAAAAAATTGAAGATTCTCCAGTAGATTCTGTTGAGGTACGTTCTGCTCTTACATGTGAAGCAAAAAAAGGAATTTGTAGTCTGTGCTATGGCCGTAATTTAGCAACTGGTAAAATGGTTCAACGGGGTGAAGCTGTTGGTGTAGTTGCTGCACAATCTATTGGCGAACCTGGAACACAATTAACACTTCGTACGTTCCACGTTGGTGGTATTGCAGGAAATATTTCAGAAGAAAATAAGCTTATAGTTAAGTTTGATGGTAAAGCTGAAATTGAAGATTTAAAAACTGTTAAAGGGGAGGATAGTCAAGGTAACGAAATTGATATAGTGATTTCCAGAACTTCCGAACTTAAACTTATAGATGATAAAACCAAAATTACTCTAAGCACAAATAATATCCCTTATGGATCTACTATTTTAATTAAAAATGGTAAAAAGCTTAAAAAGGGAGATATTGTTTGTCAATGGGATCCATATAATGGAGTAATAATTTCAGAATTCGCCGGAAAGATTAAATATGAAAATATTGAGCAAGGCATTACTTACCAAGTAGAAATTGATGAGCAAACAGGTTTCCAAGAGAAAGTAATTTCTGAATCAAGAAACAAAAAGTTGATTCCTACTTTGCATATTCTAGATAGTAAAGGTGATGTTATACGTTCTTATAACTTACCTGTTGGTGCGCATTTAATGATTGATGATGGTGAAAAAATAAATGTAGGTAAAATTTTAGTAAAAATTCCTCGTAAATCTGCAAAAGCTGGTGATATTACTGGTGGTTTGCCACGTGTTACCGAATT
>JAGLKH010000405.1 GCA_023141985.1 Flavobacteriaceae bacterium
TGAATACTGCAAGAAAAATCAAATAATAATTGACTATTGAAATGATTTAAATCAATTTTTATTTTCCAACAAAGGAACAAATCGAAACTCACCAAGTTCGTGTTTTTCAAATTCCTTGACGTCATTTCTAATATACAAGGTCATAACTTGCACATTATCACCAACAGGAATAACAAGCCGTCCTCCTATTTTAAGTTGACTCAATAAGGGTTTAGGTACAAAGGGTGCTCCAGCAGTAACGACGATACCATCAAAAGGAGCTTCTTCCGGTAAACCTTTATAACCATCTCCAAAAATAAATTTCTTAACTCTGTATCCTAATTTTGGTAAAAACTTGCTTGTTTTTTTAAACAACTCTAATTGGCGTTCAATACTATATACTTTGGCTCCAAGCTCACATAATATAGCAGCCTGATACCCACTGCCTGTACCTATTTCAAGTATTTTATATCCTTTTTTAATTTGTAATAACTCCGTTTGGTAAGCTACAGTATATGGCTGTGAAATAGTTTGATCTGAAGCTATAGGAAATGCTTTATCCTGGTAAGCATGATCTAAAAATCCAGAATCCATAAACAAATGCCTGGGCACTTTACCAATTGCTTTTAAAACATTTGTATCTGTTATTCCTTTGTTTTTAATCACATCGACTAACTGTTGTCTCAGCCCTTTATGTTTAAATGTATCTTTCAATAGTTGAGAAATTTTATCGGATAAAATTAATCAAACATTTTAAACTAATAAATATTAAAATCTTATTTTTGTTGAAAACTAAAAACGATGTTAAAAGCTGGTGTACTTGGTGCCGGTCACCTTGGAAAAATTCATTTAAGACTTTTAAACCAATCTGAAAAATATGAGCTTGTAGGATTTTATGATGCCGACGAAAAGAACGCTAAAAAAGTAGAAGCCGAGTTTGGTTATACCTACTTTAATTCCGTTGAGGCACTAATTGATGCTGTAGATGTTGTTGATATTGTTACACCTACTTTATCACACTACGATTGTGCAATACAAGCCATTGAAAAAGGGAAACATATTTTCATAGAAAAACCCATTACAAAAACTGTTGAAGAAGCCGAACAAATTAGACAGTTATTAGCATCGCATAATATAAAAGGGCAAGTAGGACATGTAGAGCGATTTAATCCGGCATTTACTGCAGTAAAAGAAATGATAAATGCACCAATGTTTATCGAAACACATCGCTTGGCCGAATTTAATCCGCGTGGCACAGATGTACCTGTAGTGTTAGATTTAATGATTCATGATATAGATATCATCTTAAGTGTTGTTAACTCCAAAGTAAAGCAAATAAGCGCAAGTGGTGTATCAGTAATAAGCGATACACCAGATATTGCAAATGCAAGAATAGAATTTGAAAATGGCTGTGTTGCTAATCTCACTGCAAGTAGAATTTCATTAAAAAATATGCGTAAAACGCGTTTCTTTCAGCGTGATGCATATATTTCGGTTGATTTTTTAGAAAAAAAATGTGAAGTCGTAAAAATGCAAGATGCACCAGAACAACCTGGAGATTTCGATATGATTCTACAAAATGCAGAAGGCATAAAAAAACAAATCTATTTCGACAATCCTGAAATCTTAAATA
This sequence comes from Flavobacteriaceae bacterium, assembly GCA_023141985.1. Taxonomy (GTDB): domain Bacteria; phylum Bacteroidota; class Bacteroidia; order Flavobacteriales; family Flavobacteriaceae; genus PRS1. The sequence goes on from JAGLKH010000405.1 coordinate 1,613, forward strand.
ACAATGCGATTCTTGATGAATTAGAAACTTTTGCAGATGCCATAAACAACGACACAAAACCTATTGTAACACTTCATGATGGTACCGAAGCCCTACGTGTTGCAACACAAATAATAAATTGTTTTAACTAAATACATAAAATTATAATGAAAAACGTAGCAGTTATTGGAGCTGGAACCATGGGAAATGGTATTGCTCATACGTTTGCTCAAAGTGGATTTAAAGTACAACTTATAGATGTAAGTGAAGCTGCACTTAAAAAAGGCATAGATACCATTGCAAAAAACCTGGACAGAATGGTTGCCAAAGAAAAAATTTCTGAAACTCAAAAAGAAGAAACCTTAGGCAATATAACAACGTTTACAAATATTACCGAAGGTGTTGAATATGCAAGCTTAGTAGTTGAAGCAGCAACCGAAAATCTGGATTTAAAACTCAACATATTTAAACAATTAGACGAGGCATGTCCAGACGATACCATTTTGGCTACTAATACATCTTCCATTTCTATTACACAAATAGCAGCTGTTACATCACGTCCGGAAATGGTTATTGGCATGCACTTTATGAATCCTGTACCAATTATGAAACTGATAGAAATTATTCGTGGTTATAATACCAGTGATAAGATTACTAATCTAGTCATGGATATCTCCAAAGTTTTAGGTAAAATTCCTGTAGAAGTAAATGATTATCCGGGATTTGTAGCCAACCGAATATTAATGCCAATGCTTAACGAATCTGTTGAAACACTTTACAATGGTGTTGCCGGTGTAAAAGAAATAGATACCGTTTTGAAATTAGGAATGGCGCATCCTATGGGACCATTACAATTAGCCGATTTTATTGGTTTAGATGTTTGCCTATCTATTCTAAATGTGATGTACGACGGATTTAAAAATCCTAAATATGCACCATGTCCACTGCTCGTTAATATGGTAAGAGCAGGAAAATTAGGCATTAAATCCGGTGAAGGATTTTATGACTATTCCGAAAGTAAAAAAGCAGAAACCGTTGCAAAGCAGTTTTTAAATTAAATAGTTTGCAGTTTATAGTTGGCAAAACTGCCTACTGTTACTGCCTACTGCCAACTAAATAACATGGCAAAAGTAATTCCATTTAAGGCAGTTCGACCTACACGAGACAAAGTAAGTCTTGTGGCATCGCGTTCGTATCAAAGTTATTCACAGGATGAGCTTGAAGCTCGACTGGATTACAATCCCTTTTCGTTTTTACATATTGTAAATCCAGGTTATAAATATCATAAACCCATTTCTGGAAAAGAACGATACAACCTGGTTAGAAATCGCTATTTAGAATTTAAAGAAGATAATATTTTTGTTCAAGATAAA
>JAGLKH010000406.1 GCA_023141985.1 Flavobacteriaceae bacterium
GGAATTATTGCAGCAACTAGTGCTGAAGATTATGAAAACAATGTTATTAAAAAACATGAAGATACTATAGAATATCGTGAAAACATTTTTAAAGATTACCTAAAAACAGTTGGTTTTAATGCAGAACCTGTACTCCTAACTTATCCGGATAATAGCATTATTGCCGGAATTATTTCTGAAACAGAACAAGAAAGAGCAGAATTTGAATTTACAACTACCTATAGAGATACTCATTATCTTTGGAAATTAGAAGATTCTAAAACTATTAATACTATAAAACAGGAATTTGAAGATATTGATACTATTTATATTGCTGACGGTCACCATCGATCGGCATCTTCATATTTATTGGCAAGAGATTTAAAATCAAACAATAATTCCCATAGTGGAAATGAGAAATACAATTTCTTTATGAGTTATTTAATCCCAGAGTCTGATCTAAAAATTTACGAATATAACCGAATCATAAAAGATCTTAATGGATTAACAAAAGAAGAGTATTTAATTCAGCTTGACACCATGTTTCGCATCGAAAATCGTGGTAGCGAATTATACAAACCGTCAAAAAAACATCATTTTAGTATGTATCTTGATGGTGAATTCTATTCGTTGTATTTAAGAAAAGCCAATTATAAAATTAATAACTCGTTAGAGGCTTTAGATACACATATTCTATACAAAACCATTTTGGAACCAATTTTAGAGATTTCTGATTTACGTAATGACACACGTATTGAATACTCTTATGGCAGAAACGATTTGGTTAATATAAAGAGTAAAGTTGATAGTAAAGAATTTGCTATTGGCTTTGGTTTAGTGCCAATTAATATTGAAGAAATGAAACACGTTGCAAACGAGGGATTAACCATGCCTCCAAAAAGCACATATATAGAGCCTAAATTGCGAAGTGGTGTAACTATTTATGAGTTTTAAAATGAACATACAACAAAATTTAATTAATATAACATCTACGATTCCAGGGCAAGTTACATTAGTTGCTGTAAGTAAAACCAAACCCATAAGTAATATTATGGAAGCCTATGACGCAGGGCAACGTGCATTTGGTGAAAACAAAATACAGGAAATGGTAGAAAAGTATGAGCAGCTCCCAAAAGATATTAAATGGCATATGATTGGTCATGTACAGCGTAACAAAGTAAAATATATGGCGAGTTTTGTGAGTTTAATTCATGGAGTAGATAATTTTAAATTGCTTAAAGAAATAAACAAACAAGCTTTAAAACATGAGAGAGTTATTGATTGTTTAATGCAAATAAAAATCGCAGATGAAGATTCTAAATTTGGGATGACAGATAAACAAGCTTCTGAAATATTAAAATCGCAAGAGCTTAAAGAATTAAAAAATATTAAGCTGGTTGGTCTTATGGGAATGGCAACATTTACAAATGATGTAGACCAACTAAAACTAGAGTTTGATTATCTTAAATCTACTTTTGATTCTATACAAGCTAAACATCCGGAAGTAAATATTTTATCTATGGGAATGAGTGGCGATTATAAATTAGCCATCGATTGTGGAAGTACAATGATTCGTGTAGGAAGTAGTATATTTGGAGATCGAAATTATTCAATTTAATAATACATCATATTGAGCGCAGTCGAATTAGAGATTCTTCACTTTGTTCAGAATGACAAAACTTTTAACTTTTAGAAAATTTACGCAATACTAGACATAGAAACCACTGGAGGAAAGTACAATGAGGAAGGCATAACTGAGATTGCAATTTATAAATTTGACGGTCACGAAGTTATAGACCAATTTATTACGCTTACAAATCCTGAACGTGAGATTCAACCCTTTGTAGTCAACCTTACCGGAATTAACAGCAACATGTTACGTAATGCGCCAAAATTCTACGAGATTGCCAAACGCATTGTAGAAATTACTGAAAACTGTACCATTGTTGCTCACAATGCACAATTTGATTTTAGAATACTTAGAACAGAGTTTAAACGTCTGGGGTTTGACTTTAGTCGTGAAACACTTTGCACTGTAGAGCTAGCTAAAGATTTAATTCCAGATCAAGCTTCATACAGTTTAGGAAAACTTACACGATCTTTAGGAATTCCTGTTAGTGATAGACATAGAGCTGCTGGAGATGCGCAAGCTACAGTTAAGCTGTTTAAAATGTTACTTGCAAAGGATTTAGAAAAAAAAATTATTAAAGAATCTATTCGATTAGAACCTAAATACCAAATGGAACCTCGTTTATTAGACATTATTGAAGCATTACCTTCAATTACCGGTGTGTATTATATGCATAAAGCTGATGGCGAAATTATATACATAGGGAAAAGTAAAAATATCCGAAGACGTGTCAATCAACATTTTACGAGCTCTAATCCTAAATCAAAAAAAATGCAATTGCAAGTGGCTGCAGTAACTTATGAAGATACTGGAAGTGAACTTGTAGCTTTACTAAAAGAAAGTGAAGAGATTAAGCGCAATAAGCCTATTTATAATCGTGCTTTAAAACGTAATATATTTTCGCATGGATTGTTCAGTTTTACAGATAATAATGGTTATATAAATTTAAAAGTGGCAAGAGCAAACGGCAGAGAAAAGCCAATTACTACTTTTTCTAATTTAAAAAGTGCTAAAAGTTTTGTTATTAGAACTACAGATGAACATAACTTGTGCCAAAAACTAACAGGTCTTTACCAAACCAACAGCAATTGTTTTAACTATACTATTAAACAGTGCTTTGGGGCTTGTATTGATAAAGAACACTTTGATGACTATAACAAAAGAATTTTAAATATTGTTAACCATCATAGTTTTGAAAATCAAAACATGGTGATTATTGATCGGGGAAGAGCAGTTGATGAACGTAGTGCTATACTTATTGAAAATGGTGAGTTTAAAGGCTATGGCTTCTATAATCTTAATTATCAAATAAATAATTTAGATGTACTACAATCTATTATAACACCAATGCAGCATAATAGAGATACACAGCATATAATACAGACCTATCTAAGGCAAAATAGAAAATTAAAAACCATCAAATTATACAATGAAAATAATTCTTAACCTATTTGTATTTCTAACAATATTAAATGTAACTGCTCAATCAAATTTTGATTCTCCCTCTTTTGAAGTCTCAATAGGTGATCTTGAAACAAATGAATATCCAAAAGATTCTACTGCAAATGCTTTAGTAATATACGAATATGGAAATAGCCTCATCCATAAAGAAACCTTTGATTTAAATACTGAAATCAAAAGAAAAATTAAAATATTTAGTAAAGATAAAGCTGATGGAAATGCAACAATAGAGATTTTATTATATAAGAGCGATAAAAAATATAGAAAGGAAAAAATAAAAAATATAACAGCTACAACTTACAATTTAGAAAATAATTTTATTGTTAGCACAAAATTAAACAAAAGTGAAATTTTTGAAGAGGAGTATGATAAAAACCATACCGTTATTAAGTTTACAATGCCCAAAGTAAAAGATGGCTCTGTTATTACTTACAGCTATACTTTAGAATCTCCTTTTTTATACAAATATAAAGGCTGGACATTTCAAGAAGATATCCCTGTACTTTATAGTGAATATAATACTAGTATTCCTGCATATTATGAATACAGTATAAAACTTGTTGGAGCTTTAAAATTGTCTGAGAATAAAAGTGAATTAAAACGCAATTGTCTAATAGTTGGTAATGGTGGGTCTGCAGATTGTACAATTACAAAGTATGTAATGAAAGACATTCCTGCGTTTATTGAAGAAGATTTTATGACAACAAAAGATAATTATTTATCTAGAATTGAATACGAATTAAAGATTTTAACGCGTACTGATGGCAGCAAAGATAACATTACAAAAACATGGAAAACGGTTGATAAAGAACTTAAAGATAATATAAATATTGGGAAGCAATTAAATAAAACATCCTTAGTAAAAGATTTATTGGACAGTTCTGTTATCAATGAAACCAGCCCATTAAAAAAAGCTCAGGCAATTTATGGTTTTGTTCAAAACACTTACACTTGGAATAATGAACATAAACTTTTTAAAGAAGTTTCTGTAAAAAATCTAATAAAAAATAAGTCTGGTAAAGCCTCTGAAATAAACATTTTACTACACAATCTCTTAAAAGCTAATGGGATTAAAGTTAAACCAGTCTTACTTTCAACTCGTAAAAACGGTTTTGCAACAAAACTATTTCCTGTAATTTATGATTTTAATTATTTAATTATTGAAACCAATATCGGTGGTAAATTATATTATTTAGATGCAACAAATGAATACTTAAGTTTTGGAGAAATACCATTTAAGTGTTTAAATAGATATGGAAGGCTATTAGATTTTAAAAATGGCAGTCAATGGGTTGATATTAAAGCAAATAAAACATCTACCAGTTTGCATAAAATAAAATTAAGATTTGATAAAGATCAAGAAGTAACAGGACAAATAAAATCCAGATATACAGGTTATAATGCTTTATCTAAAAAGAGAGCATACTATTTAAAACCAGATAATTATATTGATGCAATGGAGAGTAGTTCTGTAAATATTAACATTATTGAACATAATATAGAAAGCAAAGGAAAAAGAGATTTTAAATTTCAAGAAAACTATACTATTGAATTAACTGATAATGATTTAGTTGGAGATCTAATTTATTTTGATCCTTTTATTTTCAAATTTTTTAAAGAGAATCCGTTTAAATTGCAAGAGAGAACATACCCAATAGATTTTGGTTATAAAAAATCATACTTGTATGATTTTGAACTTGATTTAAATAATCAATATGTTGTTAAAAACATACCAAAAACCAGTAATGTGAAATTGCCAAATAATGCAGGAGACTTTGGTTTTTCAACAAAAGTGTTGGGTAATCAATTAACCCTTTTGTTAAAAATTAATATTAATAAGCCAATTTATAGTGCTGAAGAATATGAATCTTTAAAAGAATTTATGAACAGAATTGTTGACATACAAACAAAGACATTAATAGTTTTAAAAAAGAAATAAGTAATCTTTTATTACTTTTGATTTAATGAAACATCCATGTCAATATTTTTTGTCACATAGGTAAGATGCTTATTTTGATGTTCCATCTGACAATTAAAAAAAGATTAAGAACAAACACATGAAAAACAACAAACCATATAAAAATTGGAGACACAAGCTTCATGAAATTATTTATGAAGCAGACACACCATTAGGCAAAGTATTTAGCATACTACTGTTTTTTGTAATAATTGCCAGTATTGTTTTAGTAATGTTGGAGAGCGTTAAAAGTATAGATCAGAAATATCATAATTTTCTTAATATTTCTGAATGGGTTATCACTATTCTTTTTAGTATTGAATATATCGGTAGAATAATAGCAGTAAAAAAGCCACGTAATTATATATTCAGTTTTTATGGTATTATAGACTTACTTTCAACTATACCAAAATATCTTTCGTTCTTTTTTGTTGGCAGTCAATCGTTAGTAGCTTTAAGAGCACTAAGACTATTAAGAGTTTTTCGTATTTTAAAATTAGCACGCTTTGTAGGTGAATCTACTACTTTTGTTAGAGCGTTAAAAGCTAGCCGTGCAAAAATTGCAGTGTTTTTATCTTTTGTAATTATCCTTTGCGTTATTTTAGGAACTGTTATGTACTTGGTAGAAAGTAATGAAAATACTGGATTTACAAGTATCCCAAGGAGTGTATATTGGGCTATTGTTACATTAACAACCGTTGGTTATGGTGATATTTATCCAATAACCTGCGGAGGAAGAGTTTTTACATTCTTTGTTCTTCTTATAGGTTTAGGAATAGTTGCTGTTCCGTCTGGGTTGATAGCATCAGCATTCACAAAGGTTAGAGAGGGAGAAAGTAAAATATAAGCTTAAATTAGAAAAGTAGAGGGACGGTGGTAAGTTAATAAATTTGTTGACGTAGGAGTAAGCTTTAATATAAAAGTAGAATGCCAATGCAAACGAAAATGAATTATTCAGGGGTATTGCATCATGTAATTGTTCGAGGAATTGAAGGGCGCCGGATTGTCAACGATGTTGCCGACCGCAAAAATTTTCTAAGGCGTCTGGGAGAGCTTGCCGCCGGTACCAAAACCACGATTTATGCCTGGGCGCTGATGACCAATCACGCTCACATTTTACTTCGCAGCCCCACCGCCGGCCTGCCGACCTTCATGCGCCGGTTTCTTTCAGGCTATGCCATATGGTACAACCG
>JAGLKH010000407.1 GCA_023141985.1 Flavobacteriaceae bacterium
TTGTTCCTTTTCTATACTTTTCTATCATTTCTTCAGGAACAATTGCAGGTAATCCTGAAAGTTTATAAACCAATTGTTGTTGGGTTACTATAGTATGAGCAATATTCCAAATGATGTTATTGCTAAACCCCTTGGGTATTTTGTTTAAATCCCGGAGTGAAAAATTCTCTAAAAAAGAGTTTAAAACTATTCTGTTTTTAATCGTAATATCAAAAGCCCATGTCATACCTTATTTTTTGTTAAAAGTAAATATTTTCATTTAATTGGTTTTCTTTGTATCGTTAATTTTTTAGCAATGAAGAAAATATACTATCTAAAAACATGTAATACTTGTATGCGAATTTTAAAAGAACTTAATCTTTCGTCCGATTTTATTTTACAAGACATTAAAGAATACGAAATTACGGTTAAACAACTTGAAGAAATGCGAAATATATCAGGTAGTTACGAGTCTCTTTTTAGCAAGAGAGCAAAACTATACAAGGAAATGGACTTAAAAAACCAATCTCTTTATGAAAAAGATTATAAGCACTATATTTTAGAGCATTATACATTTCTAAAACGCCCTGTAATAATAATTGGAAATCGAATATTTATCGGAAACAGTAAAAATGTGGTTAACCAGGCAAAACAATTTTTAAATGAACAATAGAACTCTCGGGCTATTAGCCGCTTTGGGCGCAACAATCATTTATGGATTAAATCATACCATAGCTAAAGGGTTAATGCCAACTTACATCAAACCCTTTGGATTAATTTTAGTGAGAGTTTTAGGGGCTTCAATACTATTTTGGTTGATTAGTTTCTGGGGGCCAAAAGAACGTATAGATATAAGAGACTGGAAACGTATTATTTTAGCTGCTCTTTTTGGAATGGTAATAAATATGCTCATGTTTTTTAAAGGGCTAAGTCTTTCGACACCAATAAATGGTTCCATTATAATTACTATTTCTCCAATATTTGTGTTCTTAATGTCTGCTTTCTTTATTAAAGAAAAAATTACTTTAAGAAAGTACTTTGGAATAAGTTTAGGCTTTTCCGGTGCATTAGCTCTAATCCTTTTTAGCACTGAAATAAGGCAGGATGCTCCTAATATATCTTTAGGGAATATATTATTCGTAGTGAATTCTATTTCTTATGGTATTTACCTAATTGTTGTAAAACCACTAACTCTAAAATATCATCCATTAACTATAATGAAATGGTTGTTTTTAGTAGCAGTTATTATTAATCTGCCAATTACAATTACAGAATTTATTGAAGTAGAATGGACTTCTCTTCCTTTTGAGGCTATATGGAAAATTTTATTTGTAATTGTAGGCACTACATTTTTAACTTACTTATTAAACATATTTGCTTTAAAACAATTAAAAGCTTCCACGGTTGGTGTATTTATGTATTTACAGCCCCCAATTGCAATTGTTTATGCAATTATAATGGGAAGTGATTCTTTGAGCTTTATTAAAGTTGTAGCGGCAATACTAATCTTTGCCGGAGTTTATTTGGTTTCTAAAAAAAGCAAACTACAATTATAAGTTTATATAATGTTTCGTAATTTATTTCCTTTTAAACTTAAGTGTTTTATTATCTTTCCTCGAAAGGTTAATATTCTAATAAATATGTTTGAGGGAACATGTTTTATAAATTTTTCATTTTAGAATATGTATCTTTAAAACGTAAAATTTATGTAGGTTTGTTCATCTTTAAATTACCGCAATGATACAATCAATGACAGGTTACGGAAAATCTGTATTACAGCTTCCTAACAAAAAAATTTCTATCGAAATAAAATCTCTAAACAGCAAAAATCTCGATTCATATGTTCGGACGCCTTCTATTTACAGAGAAAAAGAATTAGGCATCCGTAAACTTATTGCTTCAAATTTAGAACGAGGAAAAATAGATTTTTCACTATTTTTAGAGATTACCGGAGAAGAAACTTCAACGCAATTAAATAAGCCTGTTGTAAAAAAATATATCGAACAGCTTAAAACTGTTGTAGATGGTGATGAGATTGAACTTTTAAAAATGGCTGTAAAAATGCCGGACGCTTTAAACACAGAACGTGATGAGATAGATGACGACGAATGGAAAAATATAGAAGATGAAATCATTATTACCTTGAAAAAAATTCAAGAATATAGAGCTGAAGAAGGTATGGCGTTAGAAAAAGATTTTAGAGCTAGAATTCAAAATATAGATTCTCTTTTAAAACAAGTTATTGCTATCGATCCGGAACGAATTATAGCCGTTAGAGAGCGTTTACGTAAAGGAGTATCAGAATTAAAAGAAAAAGTTGACGAAAATCGTTTTGAACAAGAGCTAATATATTATATCGAAAAGTTTGATATAACCGAAGAAAAAGTTAGGCTACAAAATCATTTAGAATATTTTACTAAATCCATAAATTCAAAAGATTCAAACGGTAAAAAATTGGGGTTTATTAGTCAGGAAATTGGCAGGGAGGTTAATACAATAGGTTCTAAAGCAAATTATGCGCCCATGCAAAAATTGGTAGTTCAGATGAAAGATGAGCTTGAAAAAATTAAAGAACAACTTTTAAATGTTCTTTAAAGAGATAAAAGAAAATAGAATTTAGAGAATAGATTTATTCTTAAATTAATTAATAACACAATTATTCGTGTATTCGTGGCAAAAAAGAAAAATTTAGATTTAGAACAAGGAAAACTAATCGTGTTTTCTGCACCTTCGGGATCTGGAAAAACAACCATAGTAAGACATCTATTAAAGCAAAAGGAGTTAAATTTAGAATTCTCTATTTCGGCTACATCTCGAGAAAAAAGAGGTGATGAAATTGATGGGAAAGATTACTATTTTCTTTCTCTCAAAGAATTTAAAAGCAATATTAAAAATAATGCTTTTTTAGAATGGGAAGAAGTTTATCGAGATAATTTCTATGGAACACTAAACTCCGAAGTTGAGCGTATTTGGGCTAAAGGAAAACATGTAATTTTCGACATTGATGTTTCAGGTGGATTACGGATAAAGCGTAAATTTCCTGAGCAAACCTTAGCAATTTTTGTAAAACCACCAAGTATTGACGAACTTAAAATACGGTTAAAGAAAAGAAAAACAGAAAACATTGATAAGATTAATATGAGAGTCGCTAAAGCTTCGGCAGAGTTAGCAACAGCCCCTCTTTTTGATTGTGTGATTGTAAATAATGACCTGGAAGAAGCATTAAATGAAGCATACCATAAAGTTGATTCTTTTTTAAACGAAAATAAATAAAAGAAATAAAAATGAAAGTTGGACTGTTCTTTGGTACTTTTAATCCTATTCATGTTGGACATTTAATTATTGCCAACCATTTAGCTGAATATAGCGATTTAGATCAAGTTTGGTTTATTGTCACACCTCATAGCCCTTTTAAAAAGAAAAGTTCTTTGTTAGAAGACAACCATCGTTATCAAATGGTAGATAGAGCCACCGAAGACTATCCTAATCTACGCGCCAGTGATATCGAATTTAAATTATCCCAGCCCAATTACACCATAAATACCTTAACTCATATAGAAGAAAAATATCCAGATTATAAGTTTTGCTTAATTATGGGAGAAGACAATTTAAAAAATTTTCATAAATGGAAAAACTATGAATTGATATTAAAGCAAAATGATATTTACGTGTATCCAAGAATTACTAAAGGAAATGTTGAATCCCAATACAAAAATTATAAAAGCATAATTCATGTTAATGCTCCAATAATGGAATTGTCTTCTACATTTATTCGTAACGCTATTAAAGAAGGAAAAAATGTTCGTCCTATGTTGCCAGAACATGTATGGCTCTATTTAGATGAAATGAATTTTTACAAATAATTTTAAATTGTCTTTGTAGTAAAAAAACACTAGCTTCGTTTAACAACAGATAAAAAGAATTGAAACTCTTTTTATCAAAACATTAGCTTTCAAAAAAAAAATAGAAATGAGAAAATATATAAATAATAGGAACTTACTCGCAGTTTTTCTAACTATTGGACTTTCTGTATTTAATCAAGCAATTGCGCAAACAACACACTCTCACAAGCATAAAAGAGCTATTGAGTTTCCTGATATTTCTAATTATAAGACTATAATATGTGATTTCCATCAACACTCTGTGTTTTCTGATGGTGATGTTTGGCCTAGTATACGAGTTGAAGAAGCCGAAAAGGATGGAATAGATGCAATATCAATTACGGATCATCTGGAATACCAACCTCACAAGAAGGACATTCCACATCCCGATAGAAACAGAGCTTATGACATAGCCCTGAAAAAAGCAGAAAACCGGGACATTATCGTGGTAAGGGGAGCTGAAGTGACAAGAAGTATGCCTCCTGGACATGTAAATGCAATATTCCTGAAGGATGCAAACAAACTACTTTTAG
>JAGLKH010000408.1 GCA_023141985.1 Flavobacteriaceae bacterium
CTTTATAATCTATCTAAAAAAAAACTCTATATTTCTATAGTGCATTTTAGTATTTAAAAATTAATATCCTAAGGTTTGTTTAAGCGTTTCACTTTTATCTTGCCGGCTTGTTGTAATGCTACACGTTTTTAATTCTTGACCAATATTTTTTTCTTTTCAACTTTAAACTGCTGTTTTTTGTCATTAAATCAAGTGGTTAGAATATTATCCTAATTCATCAATAATCTTTAAAAAAGTTTCAGGTTCTGGTCTTACCCTATAGTTATCTGTTAAATCAGCAAACACAATTTTTCCGTTAATATCTGTTATAATAACCGTTGGTAAAACAGTATCACTATCATAGCCTAAAACTTGAAATCCGGTTGGAATTCCGTTTTTGGCAAAAATGCCTAATTGTTTGGCAACGGTGTTATTAGCATCAGTAAGAAATTTAAAGTTCAGCTTATATTTTTCAGCTAAATTTTTAGAGTAGCTATGTGGTTGCGGGCTTATTAAAATCATATTCACGCCTCTTTGCTCTAACGCTTTGTATTGTCCGGCAATCTCTTTTATTTGCGCCATACATAGTGGACACCAATTACCACGATAAAAGAGATAGATAGAAGGCTTGCCTAAAAAAGTTTCCGAATCTATTTTGTTTTTATCTGCATCTTCAAGTTGAAAATTTGGTAAATGATTTCCAACTTTTAAAATGCTACGATCTCTGTCTTCAAAAACCGAATACCATTTTAAATAGACAATCCATCCTAAAACTAAAATAATACTCATAGTAGAACCAATCACATCACTATTCTCTATAATTCCTCCTAAAACAAGACTTGTTAAAAAGCCAAGTAAAACAAAAACAGAATAAATATTAAGGTCTCTAGGCGTTCTTGCTTGAGATTTTAAAAATAAGCCGGCAAAGAGAATCGCTACGGTTAAAGCCGAAAGTAATCGGCCTAAATAGCGAAAAGAGAAATCATATTGTATTAAATGTAAACAGCTATCAATTAACACATATAAAGCAAACATTGGAAATAATGCGATGAAAATAGACTTATAAAGATTTTTCATTTAATAATATTTATTTGATTTTTAAATTTCTATTATGGATTTTTATGTGGTATTGGTCTCCTGTTTTAATATAGCATTACAAGTTTATAAATTTATTTTAAAATCTCATATTGTATTCTCTAACGAAATTTTCAGTATTTTTTTTATATTAGAAGAATGCAAGAAGATTTTCTACACTATTTATGGAAACATAAAAAAATTAATCGTACAAATTTAAAAACTACAAATGGAGAACTCATTTCAATAGTTGTGGTTGGACAGCATAATCTGAATTCTGGACCAGACTTTTTTGCGGCACAAATAAAAATCGATGGTCAGCTATGGGCAGGTAATGTTGAAATCCATGTAAAAGCCAGCGACTGGTTTGTGCATAATCATGAAACAGATATGGCTTACGATAATGTAATTCTTCATGTGGTTTGGGATTATGATACTGACATTTATAGAAAAGGTAATACAATGATTCCTACTTTAGAATTAAAGCAGTATGTTACAAAAAAAGCGTTGCAAAATTACCAAAAGCTATTTTCTAAAACACAAAAATGGATTAATTGTGAAAACGATTTTGAGACTGTAGATGATTTTATGATTCAAAATTGGTTAGAGCGCTTATATTTTGAACGTCTTAAACGTAAATCTCACGATATTGAAAAGTTGCTTAAAATTTCTAAAAACAATTGGGAAGCTGTATTATTTAAAATGTTGGCTAAAAACTTTGGGTTAAAAGTAAATGGAGAGGCGTTTTTAAGTATCTCTAATTCTTTTGATTTTTCTGTATTAAGAAAAGTACAATCTAAACAACCATGTTTAGAAGCATTATTTTTTGGACAAGCTGGTTTGTTAGAAGACGATAATCAAGATGTACATTATTTAAAATTGGCAATAGAATATCAATTCTTAAAGCAAAAGTTCAATCTAACAAATCAAGGCGTTTTGCCATTGCAATTTTTTAGATTACGTCCTCCAAATTTTCCAACCATTAGGTTGTCGCAGTTAGCAAGTTTATATCACCAATATCAGAATTTGTTTTCAATTATTATTAAAACAAATTCAATACAAGATTTATACAAATTGC
>JAGLKH010000409.1 GCA_023141985.1 Flavobacteriaceae bacterium
TTGCTTTCTGTAAGTACATCAATGTTTTGGGAAACACATTTTACATTTAATAAACAATCAAAACAATCTAAGAAAATGTTAACCAGACCTTTCATTGATTTGTTACTCATTAACACTATTATTCCACTTAAATTTAGTTTTGCAAAGCACCGGGGAAAGGTTATTGATGATGAGATTATAGAAATCATTCAAAATATAACTTCAGAAAAAAATAGTATTGTCGATAAGTTTAATTCTATAAAATCGATTTCATCTTCAGCTTTACAATCGCAAGCCTTATTGCAGCTTAAAAATGAATATTGTGATAAAAATAAATGTTTACAATGTGCTATTGGAAGTGCAATTTTATCCTAATAATAGTTTATAATTAATTATAAGAGAACAAAATTTCCCACATAATTTTACGGTTAAACCATAATTAAAAGTGGTAGTAATTGTATTTTATCGAAAAAATAAATATTCGTTTAATTTTTATATAAAAAAATGTATATTCAGTAAAATTTTAACAAATATTAGTACTAAAACCAGATCAAATGAAGAAAAAATCAATTCTTAAGTATTCAATAGTTGGAGCTTTTGCCTTAGCTATAATTAGTTGTCAAACCGATTCAACTGATGATGTTCAAGCAGACATTGAAAATGTAACCTTTAATGAATCTCAAGCTATTTCCGGAAGATATATAATAGAATATAATAATACTTCTGGAAAAATGCCAGCTTTAACAAAAGTAAAGTCTAAAGCTGAATATAGAGGTCAAATGAGTAATTTAAAAACAACCTTTTTAAATGAGTTCAAATCTATAGATTTAAAAGAGGAAGATATAACAGCGACTTATGGACATGCACTAAATGGCTTTACAGCAAATCTTACAGACGCTCAAGTTGAAGTTTTAAGAAAAGACCCAAGAGTACAAAGCATAGAACAAGATTTAACGATACAAATTTCACCTTACAAAGGAAAACCCGGAGGAGGTGGAGGTGGATCTCCTGATCCTCAATCAATTCCTTATGGAACAACAAGAGTAGGAGGAGGAACAACAACATCATCAAATACAGCTTGGATTATAGATAGTGGTATTGATTTAGATCATCCGGATTTAAATGTCGATACAGCTAGAAGTGCCTCATTTTTAAGAAGAGGTGGTCCAGATGATGAGCACGGTCATGGAACTCATGTTGCTGGAACAATAGCAGCAATCAATAATACAATTGGTTCTTTAGGTGTTTCGCCAGGAAGTTCAGTTGTTGCAGTAAGAGTATTAGACAGAAGAGGTAGTGGTTCTGTTTCCGGAGTAATAGCAGGCGTAGATTATGTTGCTGCTAATGGAGTTAGTGGTGACGTTGCAAACATGAGTTTAGGAGGAGGAGTTTCTACAACTCTTGATAATGCTGTAGTTAATGCATCTAATCCAGTGAAATTTGTTTTAGCAGCCGGTAACGAAAGTGATGATGCAAATAACCATTCTCCAGCCAGAGCAAACGGATCTCATGTTTATACAATTTCTGCAATGGATAGTAATGATAATTGGGCTTCTTTTTCTAATTATGGTAATCCTCCAGTAGATTTTTGTGCGCCAGGTGTTGCAGTATTTTCAACTTGGAAAGGAGGAGGGTACAATACTATTAGTGGTACTTCTATGGCAGCTCCTCATGCTGCAGGTGTATTACTGTTAGGTAATTCTTCTTCAGATGGGACTGTAAATGGTGACCCGGATGGAAACCCAGATTCAATAATTCATAATTAAAAGCCGTATTAAAATAATTAAAACCACTTTCTTTAAAGTGGTTTTTTTTTTGTAATAAAATTTCATCAACTTTGTTTTCATGAATGTTTTTTATAAAACTTTACTCTATTTTCAAAAACATGGTTATTATGTGTGCCAACGCATTGCAGATCGATTAGGCATGAGAGCCAAAGTGGTAAGAACGTCTTTTATATATCTCACATTTGTAACTTTAGGATTTGGATTTGCTTTATATTTATTTATAGCATTTTGGATGCGCATTAAAGATTTAATTTATACAAAACGATCATCAGTCTTCGATTTATAGCCTATGAACAATCCATTAATTAAATTATTTAGATCAAGAATTTATACAGCAGTAATACTGCTTGTTGCACTAGTATCAATTGGTGTACTTGGATTTAAATTTATGTCTCATTACTCTTGGGTTGATGCATTTTACATGACAGTTATTACAATTACTACAGTAGGTTTTGGTGAAGTACAACCTTTAGATAATTTTTCTAAAATTTTTACTATATTTTTAATACTAACAAGTGTTGTAATTGTAGGTTATGCATTGAGTGTTATAACCGAATATATTTTAAGTAGAAATAATATTGATGAACTAAAACAAAAAAAAATGCAAAAGAATATTGATAGTTTAAAAAATCACATCATTATTTGTGGCTATGGAAGAAACGGAAGACAAGCAGCAATGAAGCTGAGGGCTTATAAAAAACCGTTTGTAATTATTGAAAAAGACAAAGATATAATAGCTAAATTAAATAGCGATTCAGTTCCTTATGTTTTAGGTAATGCTAACGAAGATGAAATACTTTTAAATGCTGGGATTGATCGTGCAGATTGTTTAATTACGGCATTACCTAGCGATGCCGATAATTTATTTGTAGTGCTTTCTGCAAGACAAATAAATAAGACCATGAATATTATTAGTCGTGCCTCTCAAGAAACATCGTATAAAAAATTAAAACTTGCAGGTGCCAATAGTGTGATTTTGCCAGATATGATTGGCGGAGACCATATGGCATCTTTAGTGGTAATTCCCGATTTAATCGAATTTATTGATAACCTCTCTATTGTTGGAAAATCTAACATAAATGTAGAAGAGATTGAAGTTGAAAAGCTATATGATACTTCGAAAGTAAAAACCATTAAAGAACTGGATCTTCGAAGAGAAACAGGCTGTACTGTAATAGGTTTTAAAGATGTTAATGGAGAATATATGGTTAATCCCGAAGCCGAATTAAAGTTAACTCCAAATTCGAAAGTTATAGTACTTGGCAAACCTGAACAAATCCAAAAACTGAATTCATTATTTAATATAAATTGAGTTAAATTAGTATTATACTTTTAAAAACTCATTTTTTTTTAGCATCTTGCTGACTTTTATATTAAACTACTAACTAATATTTTTAATTATGAAGAAATATCTTCTTTCAATTTTTACATTAATATTACCACTTTTAACATTTGCGCAAGAAGCTGAAAAAGGATTAGACCAGCGTATTGATGAAGGATTTAAACCAATATCAGATACCATTTCAAGTATTATATTTTTTGAAATATATGATACTCCCTTTGTCTTGATTTTATTAGTAGGTAGTGCGCTATTTTTTACGCTATATTTTGGTTTTCCAAACATAAGATACTTTGGAAAAGCAATTAATACAGTTAGAGGTAAATATGATGAGGTAGAAGGTGGTCATCATGCAGCAGAAACTTCAATGACTATTGATGGAGATATTAGAGATACTATAAGAGATGAAAGTCAAGAAGGAGAAGTAAGTCACTTTCAAGCTTTGGCAACAGCTGTTTCCGGAACTGTTGGTAATGGTAATATTGCTGGTGTGGCCTTAGCAATTGCACTAGGTGGTCCTGGAGCTACATTCTGGATGATTATTTGTGGATTTTTAGGTATGTCTACCAAGTTTGTTGAGTGTACTCTAGGTGTACAATATAGAGATGTTGGCGAAGACGGGACCGTTTATGGTGGTCCAATGTACTATATAACCAAAGGATTAAAAGAAAGAGGTTTTGCTACTTTAGGTAAAATTGCAGCTGTTTTGTTTGCTGTTTTCTGTATTGGTGGTTCGTTTGGCGGTGGTAACGCAGCACAATCTAATCAAGCTACCATTGTTTTAAAAGATTTAATAGGTTTAGAAAGTGCAGGAGCTGGTTTCTGGATTGGAGTTGTTTTAGCCTTGTTAGTTGGAATCATTATTATTGGAGGAATCAAACGTATTGCATCAGTTACTGAAAAAATTGTACCATTTATGGCTGTTTTATATTTAGTAGCTTGTTTATATATAATACTAAGTAATTTTAGTTTAATTGATGATGCAATCAGTTTAATTATGACCGAAGCATTCAATCCAAAAGCAATTGGAGTTGGAGGTGTTATAGGAGTATTATTAGTTGGGTTTAAAAGAGCTGCATTTTCAAATGAAGCTGGAGCTGGATCTGCATCTATTGCACATTCTGCTGTAAAAAC
>JAGLKH010000041.1 GCA_023141985.1 Flavobacteriaceae bacterium
CATTTATTGTTTTGGCGGATATTGCAATAACACTTTATCTACTACAGCTTTTAATGATGCTTCTCTTTTCTCAGGCGAAGCGTTCGGATTAAAACTACTTTCACTTACCGCTTGCCAAAACAACCCTTTTCCGTTCTCATCTATAAAATCAATCATAATTTGCCTATTAATATTAGATTGCCCAATTGGGATTCCAAGTGAAAGTCCGCCACCAACATTACGTCCTCCTCCGCCAACACCTAATCCAACTGTATTTCGTTGGGTGTTTTGGTATTCGCTACTTTGAATGTTTATGAAAAAATCTGGCGTTTCAGAAAGTGAAAATCCTTTAGATTGCAAATTAGTATCAATCGCAGCTAACAATCGTTTTGTGTCAAATTCGTTCATTCCTGTTTGCAAATCTGAATAATAATTATAAGTCTTGTAATTATCAAATACAGTTGTTTTGTCGTAATCGTAATTAACCCGTATTGAAGCACATGATACTATCAATAATGAGAAAAGTAAAATTTTAAGTGATTTCATAGCTTTGATTCTTGATGAGATCCTGATATAAAATCAGGATTAGTTCAACTAATTAATTTGATTTTATAAAACTTATCAAATTAAAGTTTCACTAAGTTAATCAAAAATTATTTCACCTTTATGTTGAAAAGAAGATTTAAATTAATCATTCAACATTTTCCACAACTTATCTTTAAGCTCTGTAATGCCCTGTTGAGCTATCGAAGAAATAAATATATAATCTATAGGAAGTGAACTATCAAGTTCAGCTTTGAGTTCGGTCTTGAGTTCATCGTCTAACATATCACATTTTGTAATAGCAATCAATCTATCTTTGTCTAACATTTCCGGGTTGTAACGACGTAATTCGTCAAGCAAAATATCATATTGCTTTTTAATATCGTCTGCATCTGCAGGGATTAAAAATAATAAGGTTGAATTGCGCTCAATATGTCTCAAAAAATAGTGTCCAAGACCTTTTCCTTCGGCAGCTCCTTCAATAATTCCAGGAATATCTGCCATAACAAAAGTTTGAAAATCGCGATATTCTACAATTCCTAAATTAGGTTTTAAAGTCGTAAATTCGTAATCGGCAATTTTTGGTTTTGCAGAAGTAATCACTGATAAAAGTGTAGACTTTCCTGCGTTAGGAAATCCAACTAAACCAACATCAGCTAAAACTTTAAGCTCTAAAGTAATTCGCTTTTCCTCATGTAAAACTCCTGGCTGTGCATAACGTGGTGTTTGGTTAGTTGGACTTTTAAAATGCCAGTTCCCTCGACCTCCCATTCCGCCTTCACAAACTATTTTTTCTTCTCCGTCTTCAGTAATTTCAAAAATGACTTCGTTAGTTTCTGTATCTCTAATTACGGTTCCTAAAGGCACATCAATATATACATCAGTCCCGTCTGCTCCTGTGCTTCTTCCTTTACTACCATGACCCCCATGTTCGGCTTTAATGTGACGTTTAAATTTAAGATGCAATAGTGTCCAAAGATTTTTTTTACCTCGAAGTATTACATGACCTCCACGACCTCCATCTCCACCATCTGGTCCTCCTTTGGTAATATATTTTTCACGATGTAAATGCACAGAGCCCTTACCTCCATTTCCAGAAGTAGCCACTATTTTTACATAATCTACAAAATTACCTTCAGTCATGATATTTGTATTCTTTTGTCATTCCTGCGTGTTACACTCAGCTTGTCGAAGTGAAGGCAGGAACCATTTTTTTTGAAGTTCTAATTTTTGAGATTCCCTCCTACGAGGGAATACATTATAAAGAATCTATAATTTTACTTAACCGTTCTGCTATTTCTTCTATACTACCTACACCATTAACTCCAAAATATTTGTTTTGGTTAGAATAGTAATCTTTTAAAACTGCTGTTTTTTTATAATACTCTTTAATTCTATTTCTAATAATAGATTCATCCGCATCATCTGGTCTTCCACTAGTTTCTCCTCTTTTAAGTAAACGCTTTACCAACAAATCGTCATCAACCTCTAGGGCAATCATAGCATTTATTTGAGAATCCTTACTTTCCATTAGTGTATCTAATGCTTCGGCTTGTGCATTGGTGCGTGGAAATCCATCAAAAATAAAACCTTGGGCATCAGTATTTTTATCAACTTCGGCATTAAGCATTTTTATGGTTACTTCATCTGGTACTAAATCGCCTTTATCCATATAGGATTTAGCTAAAATGCCAAGTGCTGTTTCATTTTTAATATTATACCTAAACACATCTCCTGTAGAAATATGTACTAAATTATATTTCTCTTTTAAAAACTCTGCCTGAGTACCTTTACCTGCTCCCGGAGGTCCAAATAAAACTAAATTTGTCATGTGCTGTGTTGTATTTATTTGGTAAACTTCTGGAATATCTCTACCTAATCCATTATAGTCCAAGCCAAAACCAACAATAAATTTATTGGGAATTTTAATTCCTATATAATGAATTTTAAAATCCTTTTTATAAGCTTCAGGTTTATAAAAAAGGGTTGCAATTTTAAGTTCTTTTACACCTTCATTTTTAAATATTCTATGTATTTCCTGTAGTGTATTTCCTGTATCGATAATATCTTCAATAATTACAACAGTTCTTCCAGATAAATCTTGTGTAAGACCAATTAATCGTTGTATATCTTCGGTAGATTTTACACCTTGGTAAGATGCTAATTTTATAAAAGTTACCTCACATGGCTTAGGATACTCTTTTACAAAATCACTTACCACCATAAATGAACCATTCAAAATCCCAATAAATACAGGAATTTCATCACCAAGGTCTTTAGAAATTTCTTGTGCAAGTTTTGAAATTGCAGTATCTATTTCTTCTGCAGAAATAAATGGTTTAAAATATTTATCATGAAGCTTTATCATGTCATTCTTTTTTTAGAAGATGCAAAGATAATCAATTGATTAAAGATTTACGATTTTTGATTTACGATTTTTGAAATTGATTCCATATTTAAGTGTATTTTTGTGATGCTAAAGCAGAATATTAATATTAATTATGATAAATAAGATTCCCACTTTTGTGGAAAATGAATATGAATTACTTTTCTTCCAATTTTAAATTAGGCATACTTGGCGGCGGACAATTGGGTAAGATGTTACTTAATGAAACTCGAAAATTCGATATTTACACTTGTGTTTTAGATAATAGCAATGAAGCACCTTGCAAAATTGCTTCAAACGAGTTTTACCAAGGCGATTTAATGGATTTTGAAACCGTTTATGATTTTGGAAAAAAAGTAGATGTTTTAACTATTGAAATTGAAAACGTAAATGTAAAAGCTTTAGAACTCCTCGAAAAGGAAGGCATAAAAGTGTTTCCATCTTCAAATACTATACGTGTTATCCAAAATAAAGCAAAGCAAAAATTATTTTATGTAGATCATAATTTACCAACTGTCCCATTTACAAGATTTGCATATAAAGACGAAATATTAACAGCTATCAAACATGAAACATTGTACTTTCCTTTTGTATGGAAAAGTGCTCAATTTGGTTATGATGGTACTGGAGTAAAAGTTATACGATCTCATTCAGACCTAAATAATTTACCTAATGCAGAGTGTATTACAGAAGAACTCGTGGATTTTAAAAAAGAACTTTCTGTAATTGTTGCTCGAAATGAAAAAGGACATGTAAAAATATATCCGGTAGTAGAAATGGAATTTCATCTTGAAGCTAACCAAGTTGAATATGTTATTTGTCCTGCAATAATTAGTAAAGAAGTAAAATTAAAGGCAGAGTTGATAGCATTAAAAACTTCAGCAGCTTTTAATCATGTAGGATTGCTAGCAGTAGAAATGTTTCAAACAAAAGATGATGAGATTTTAATAAACGAGGTTGCTCCAAGACCACATAATTCTGGTCATCATACCATTGAAACAAGTTATACATCTCAATTTGAACAACATCTTCGTGCTATTTTAAATTTACCATTAGGAAAAACCGATAGTAAAGTTGGTGGAATTATGGTAAATTTGGTTGGTGAAGAAGGTTATAATGGAGATGTAGTTTATCAAAATATAGAGAGTATAATGGAAATGGATGGTGTAACACCACATATTTATGGTAAAAAACAAACACGACCCTTTCGTAAAATGGGACACGTAACTATTATAAATGAAGATTTATCTGAAGCAAGAAATATTGCTGAAAATGTAAAAAATAGTATTAAAGTAATTTCAAAATAAGTTTCGTATTTTTGAGTTAAACAAGGAGTTATGACTGTTATTGAAAAGAAGAAAATAATAAAAAAAATGATAGATAAACTTTCTGAAGATAATTTAGATGACGCATTATTCATTGTTCAAAAATTAGCTTCTAAAGATAAAAATCGCAAAAAAATTCTTTTAGAATTATTAAAAAACGAAAAGGTTTTATTTGAAAAACTAGCGCAATGATTCCAAAGAAATTAGCAATAGAGTTAAATAAAATAATTTCGGAAGTTTCTGGTGGATCAAGTGGCATTCGCGATGAAGGGTTATTACTTTCTGCTATAAATAGACCTTTCCAAACTTTTGATGGGAACGATTTATATCCTTCAATTATAGACAAAGCATCAGCTCTTTTTGAAAGCATTATCATTAATCATCCATTTATTGATGGAAATAAACGAGTAGCTTATGCTTTTATGAGAATTCTACTAACAGAAGAAGGTTTTATAATTACTGCTACAGAAGACGAAAAATACAAATTTGTTATTAACGCTTCAAAAGGGAATATGAATTTTAAAGAAATTAGAGCTTGGATTTTAAAAAACATAAAAAATAATCTACATGAATAAAGTAGGAATAATTATGGGAAGCAACAGTGACCTTCCTGTTATGCAAGATGCAATAGATATTTTAAAAGGTTTTGATATTGATATTGAAGTAGATATAGTTTCTGCGCATCGAACACCTGACAAAATGTTTAACTATGGTAAAGAAGCTCATAAACGAGGCGTTAAAGTTATCATTGCAGGAGCAGGTGGTGCTGCACATTTACCAGGAATGATTGCCTCATTATCCCCACTTCCAGTTATTGGAGTTCCTGTTAAATCAAGTAACTCAATTGATGGTTGGGATTCTATCTTATCTATTTTACAAATGCCTGGAGGTGTACCTGTAGCAACAGTTGCACTAAATGGTGCAAAAAATGCTGGTATATTAGCAGCTCAAATTATTGGTACTTTCGATACCTGTGTTCGCGATAAAATTTTAGTTTATAAAGAAGGATTAAAAGCTAAAGTTATAGAAAATTCAACAATGATAAAAAATAAAACCTCGAAAAAATCGAGGTTTTAAATTGCTATTAATCAACATTTTTTTAGAGTGAATTACTCTATGAAAAATTATTTCCGAATGTAATAAAATTATAATGATAAATAACCCTTTCTTTATTATTAATCATAAAATTAGTTAATTAGAAAGAAAACGCTTACAAAAACAATATAATCCTTACCTCAACAATCGTTTTATTAAATCTATTATAATTAAAATGAATATATTAAATCACTCCTTCTCTACTCCATACAATACTGCTCCATTTTCTAAAATAAAGAACAAAAATTTTCTTCCTGCTGTTAAACAAGCCATTGAAAATGCTAAAACAGAAATTGATGCTATAACAAACAATATAGAAGCTCCAACTTTTAAAAACACCTTAGAAGCTCTAGATTTTTCTGGAGAACAGTTAGATAGGATTTCGAGTATATTCTTTAACTTAAATTCTGCCGAAACTAATGACGAAATTCAAAAAATTGCACAAGATATTTCGCCTTTATTATCTGAATTTAGTAATGATATTACTCTAAATAAAGATTTATTTAAACGTGTAAAAGCAGTTTACGATACTAAAAAAAGTTTGCGCTTAACAAAAGAACAAAGGACTTTGCTTGATAAAAAATACAAGAGTTTTACAAGAAATGGTGCTAATCTTCCAAAAGATAAAAAACAGCAACTTCGTGAAATAGACAAAGAGCTAAGCAAACTTAAACTGAAGTTTGG
>JAGLKH010000410.1 GCA_023141985.1 Flavobacteriaceae bacterium
GCCTATTTAAACATATCCATGCCGGGAATATTTGGCATACCGTCTTTAGCAACTGCCGCTAATTCAGCTTCATTTACAGCTGTAGCACGATCGATAGCTTTATTGAGTGTAAGTATTAAATAATCTTCTAACTGTTCTTTGTCTTCTAACAAAGTATTATCTATAGCAATAGATTTTATGTTTCTGTTAGCGGTTAGGGTGACTTGCAGTAAGTTATCACTACTTTGCTCATCAATTAACACGGTATCTAATCGTTTTTTAGTAGCTTCAACTTTGGCTTGGGTTTCTTTAAGTTTTCCCATCATTCCCTTTAAATCTCCAAACATTTGCTGTGTATTTAAAATTTGTTTTGCAAATGTATACAATCATTCCATATTTCAATTAAGAAAGGATTAACAAAAGGACAATAAATTGTACAAATAATAACCCTATTTTTGCGCTTTCAATTTAATATAATATATGAGTAAATTAATAGTTCCACCAAAAGCTAATATAGTACCCAAACAGCTTGAAATTCATGGAGACTTACGCATAGACGATTACTATTGGCTCAACGATAGAGAAAACCCTGAAGTCACTGATCATTTAGAACAGGAGAATACTTATTGCGAAAAAATGATGGCTCATACCCAAGATTTTCAAAAAGATCTGTTTGAAGAAATGAAAGCTCGCATTAAGGAAGATGACGAGTCTGTACCCTACAAATACAACGGTTATTGGTATATCGTAAAGTTCGAAAAAGGAAAGGATTATCCCATTTATACAAGGAAAAAAGAAACTTTAAAGGCTAAGGAAGAAATTTTATTCGATTGTAACGAAATGGCTAAAGGCCATTCCTATTTTAAACTCGTCGGAATTAGTGTAAGCCCGGACAATACTTTAGTTTCTTTTGGGTTAGACACTGTAGGCCGCAGACAGTATACCATACAAATAAAGAATTTAGTTACAGGCGAAACATATAGCGATTGTATAAAGAACACTACCGGAGGAGCAGCATGGGCAAACGACAATAAAACATTGTTTTATCCCTCTAAAAATGAACAGACCTTACGTTCTGATAAAATATATAAACACAAGTTTGGTAGTAAAAAAGAAGATGAGCTGATCTTTACTGAAAAAGACGATACTTTTGGAACTACAGTTTATAAAACAAAATCAAGAAAATATATTGTTATTGCAAGTTATAGTACGCTTACAACCGAATTTCAAATATTAAATGCAAGTACTCCGAAAGATAAGTTTAAAATCTTTCAACCAAGAGTTAGGGGTTTAGAATACAGCATTAACCATTTTGAAAACGAGTTTTATATCGTTACAAATGCTGATAAAGCGACTAACTTCAAACTTATGAAAACCAGTGAAGAAACTACCGGGATTTCAAACTGGTCAGTCGTTATTGCACATAGAAAAGATGTGCTTTTAGAAGGAATAGACATTTTTAAAGATTTTTTAGTAATTAGCGAAAGACGTGATGGATTAAACAAAATTAGAATTAGACCTTGGGATAATTCTGAAGAATATTATTTACCATTCGATAATGAAACGTATACAGCCTATACAAGTACAAATATAGATTTTGACACCAAAATCTTGCGTTATAGTTATAATTCGTTAACAACACCTGCTTCGGTTATAGATTTCGATATGCTTACAAAAACCAAAGAGGTAAAGAAAGAACAAGAAGTTTTAGGCGGAAAATTTAAAAAGGAAAATTATGTTTCCAAACGTGTTTGGGCCACTGCCCAGGACGGAACCAAAATTCCAATTTCTTTAGTGCATCATCGGGACACTCAAAAAAATGAATCTACACCATTGTTATTATATGCATATGGTTCTTATGGATCCACTATAGACCCTTATTTTTCAACAATTAGATTGAGCTTGTTAGACAGAGGTTTTGTGTATGCCATTGCACATGTAAGAGGAAGCGAGTACTTAGGACGACAATGGTACGATAACGGGAAACTGATTCATAAAAAGAATACATTTAGCGATTTTATATCCTGTTCTAAATTCTTAATTGAAGAAGGCTATACTTCAGCAAAACACCATTATGCAATGGGAGGAAGCGCAGGAGGATTGCTAATGGGAGTTATAGTTAATTTAGCTTCCGAACTCTATAATGGAGTTGTTGCACAAGTGCCTTTTGTAGATGTAATTACTACGATGTTAGACGGTAGTATTCCACTAACCACAGGAGAATATGATGAATGGGGAAATCCAAATGATAAAGTATATTACGATTATATCAAGTCATACTCTCCTTACGACAATGTTGAAGAAAAGAATTATCCAAACCTATTAGTTACAGCGGGATTACACGATTCGCAAGTGCAATATTGGGAGCCTGTGAAATGGGTAGCAAAATTGAGAACTATAAAAAAATCTAACCATATCTTATTGCTTAAAACTAATATGAAAGCAGGTCATGGTGGTGCTTCCGGACGTTTTGAGACTCTAAAAGAAGATGCATTAGAATATGCCTTTTTATTAGATTTGGAAGGTAAAAACAAGTAATTTCAAAAATTTATTTTATTTTTGCCAAGTTTAAAAGTTACATTTAATAAATTTGTAACTCATAATAATATTTTATGAAACAAAGCAAACAAGTATTTGATAACGTGTTGGACCTTATAGGAAATACACCACTTATTAAATTAAATAAAGTAACTTCAGATTTTGAAGGTGAATATTTAGCAAAAGTAGAAGCCTTTAACCCTGGACACTCCACAAAAGATAGAATAGCACTTTATATTATTGAAGAAGCAGAGAAAAGAGGAATTCTTTCTCCCGGAAGTACAATTATAGAAACTACATCCGGTAATACAGGTTTTAGTATTGCTATGGTTAGTATTATTAAAGGCTATGAATGTATTTTAGCAGTAACTTCAAAATCTTCGACAGATAAAATTGATATGCTTAAAACTATGGGAGCAAAGGTCTATGTCTGTCCGGCTCATGTTAGTGCAGATGATCCAAGATCCTATTATCAAGTTGCAAAACGATTGCATGAAGAAATAAGAGGCTCAGTCTATATTAATCAATATTTTAATGCTTTAAATATTGAAGCCCATTATAAAACTACAGGTCCGGAAATTTGGTCACAAACCGAAGGAAAAATCACACATTTAGTAGCTTGTAGTGGTACTGGTGGAACTATTTCCGGTACAGCAAAATATCTAAAAGAACAAAATCCGGATATAAAAATTATTGGTGTAGATGCATTTGGTTCAGTATTACAAAAATACCATGAAACTCGTGAGTTTGATGCCAGTGAAATTTATCCATATAGAATAGAAGGTCTGGGTAAAAATTTAATTCCAACTGCAACAGATTTTGACCTTATCGATAAGTTTATTAAAGTATCTGACGAAGAAAGTGCTCATACAAGTAGAGAAATAGCAAGAACCGAAGGTTTATTTGTTGGTTACACAAGTGGTGCCGCCTTGCAAGCAGTGAAGCAGCTTAATAACTTGGGGGAATTTAAAAAAGAAGACAAAATTGTTATTATTTTTCCAGATCATGGATCTCGATATATGAGTAAAATATTTAATGATAAATGGATGGAAGAACAAGGATTTTTTGATAGTAAAAATGAAGCAACAGTAAAAAACATACAACATATAAACTAACAGCAATTATAAATTAAGAACCTGTAATATTTTTTATGTAAAGATATTACAGGTTTTTTTATGTTATAAACAGGTGTAAATAAAATTATTATGTTGTAAAAATTTAATTGATTAAATTAGCTCCAACTAAACTAATTGACGATTAACAGATGAAGGATTTATTTGAAAAGATATACAGAGATAAAGGGCCATTAGGCAAATGGGCTTCTCATGCTGAAGGCTATTTTGTATTCCCTAAACTTGAAGGACAAATTTCTAACAGAATGAAATTTCAAGGAAAAGATGTAATTACCTGGAGTATAAATGATTATCTTGGTTTAGCTAACCACCCGGAAGTTAGAAAGGTAGATGCAGAAGCAGGAATAGAATATGGTTCAGCTTATCCAATGGGAGCTCGTATGATGTCTGGTCATACTTCTCTTCACGAACAATTACAAGACGAGCTAGCTGCGTTTGTTAGTAAAGAATCATCCTATTTATTAAATTTTGGTTATCAAGGAATGGTTTCCACAATTGATGCATTAGTTACTAAAAATGATATTATTGTTTATGATGTTGATGCACATGCTTGTATTATTGATGGTGTACGTTTGCACATGGGAAAACGATTCACTTATAGGCACAATGATATTGAGAGTATAGAAAAAAACCTTGATAGAGCAACTAAAATGGCTGCACAAACAGGAGGTGGAATTTTAGTAATTACCGAAGGTGTTTTTGGAATGAGAGGAGAACAAGGAAGATTAAAAGAAATTGTTGCTCTTAAAAAAGACTTTAATTTTAGGTTACTTGTTGATGATGCTCATGGATTTGGTACTTTAGGAAAAACCGGTGCTGGAGCTGGAGAAGAGCAAGGTGTACAAGATGATATAGATGTGTATTTTGCAACTTTTGCCAAATCAATGGCAGGAACAGGAGCTTTTATAGCAGCAGATAAAGAAATAATTGATTACTTAAAATATAACTTACGTTCGCAAATGTTTGCCAAATCTCTACAAATGCAATTAGTAGTTGGAGCACTAAAACGTTTGGATATGTTAAGAACAATGCCGGAATTAAAAGAAAACCTCTGGAAAATTGTTAATGCATTACAATCTGGATTAAAAGAACGTGGTTTTGATATTGGTACAACACAAAGTTGTGTGACTCCTGTATTTTTACAAGGGAGTGTTCCAGAAGCAATGGCGTTGGTAAGAGACTTGAGAGAAAATCATGGTATTTTCTGCTCTATTGTAGTCTATCCTGTTGTTCCTAAAGGTGTTATTTTATTAAGAATGATTCCTACAGCTACACATACTTTAGAGGATGTTGAAGAAACTCTAGTAGCATTTTCAGCAATTAGAGAACGATTAAAAAACGGAACCTATAAAAGATTATCAGCTGCTGTTGTTGCAGAATTAGGAGAATAACAAAAAAACTATAATTAAGTAAAAGGAGCTGTCTAAAAAGTTGTCATTGCCTTTAGATTAGCGAGAAACAAAATACATTTTGTTACGAAGGGAGCAGCATAGCTGTGAAGCAATCTGTTTATCCTGAGTTTCTCCCGTCCCGATAGCTATCGGGATAAAAGATTACTTCAGT
>JAGLKH010000411.1 GCA_023141985.1 Flavobacteriaceae bacterium
ATGTTAAGGTGTGTACGTTTCCAGATGGAGAAGATCCAGATAGTTTTGCTAAACAAAATACCTTTGAAGAGCTTGCACTATATCTACAGGAGAATGCCAAAGATTTTATTGCATATAAAGCCACTTTGTTAATGGAAGACTCTAAAAACGATCCTGTAAAAAAGGCCGCACTTATTAGAGATATGGTAACGAGTATTTCTAAAATTCCAGATCGTATTCAGAAAGAAATATACGTGCAAGAGTGTGCAAGAATTATGGATATTAGCGAAGACGTTCTTTTTAGCACATTGGCACAAATTGGAAGAAAGGAATTAAAAGATGCTAATAAAACTTATAAGAAAGAACAAACTGCTTTTGAAGTAGTAAAACATAAAGTGCCAATAAAAAAAATTGATGTTCAGTTTGAGTTAGAGCATAGAATAATTGAAACCTTACTTCTTTATGGAAATAAAACTGAAGATTTTGAAGATTTAGTTTTATAAGAAAATGAGGATGGAGATTTGCTTTTAGAACCTGTAGTACATCAAGCTAAGGTATTTGAAAAAATTTATCTGGATTTGCAAGAAGATGAAATGGAATTTTCTAACGATAATTTTAGAGAGTTGTATTATACAATTATTGATGCTTTAAATCAAAATTCAGAAACAGGTTTAGAAAATGTTGTAAATAAAGTTAACCTTGACATGGCAGGTGATATTACCAATATTTTGATGAATGATGAACGCTATGAATTACATGATTGGGAACGGAAAAACATTTTTCCAAAAGCAAAAGACCGTAGTATTGCTCAATTAGTAAATGAAACTATTTTAAGTTTGCGTTGTTTTTTAATTGATCAAAAAGTAAGTGAATTTAAACAAGAAACCATAGATAAAAAAACTGAAATAAATAAAAACATTTTAGAAGAAGTAAAGGATTACTCCAGTTTAAAAATGTTGTTGTCCAGAAAACTTAACCGTGTTTTATAAGTTATCCAATATCTAAATGTCTAGCTTGGTTTACAAGATCGACTAAATTAGTGACATTAAGTTTTTTCATTAGTCGTGCTTTATAAGTGCTTACCGTTTTTTCGTTTATACCTAACTCTATAGAAATTTCTTTGTTTTTTCTACCAGAGGATAATAATTTTAAAACTTCAACTTCTCGCATCGATAGTTTTTTGTACAATTTACTTGGTTTGTTTCCGCGCTCATCAAATGCTAAACGTTGTGCCAAATTGTTGCTAATGTAAATGCCACCATTATACACTTTTATAATGGCATCTTTAATGGTTTGTGTGCTTACTGTCTTAGTTAGGTAGCCTGAAGCTCCAGCTTTAATAGTGCTTATAGCATAGATCTCTTCAGGATGCGAACTAAACATAATAACTTTAACATCACCATATTCCTTTTTTAAAGTTCTTAGTGCTGTAATGCCATTAAGTTCGGGTAAATCAATTTCAGAAAGTACTACATCAACATCATGTTTTCCTACAAAATCGAATAATTCCTTTCCTGTAGTTACACTTCCAATAACTTGAATGTCTTGAGATGACTCAAAAAGCATTCTAAGTCCAGTTCTTATAATAGGGTGAAAATCTGCTACCAATACCTTAATCATGATATAAG
>JAGLKH010000412.1 GCA_023141985.1 Flavobacteriaceae bacterium
ATCCATCATTTTGAAAAATACCATTTGATAGAATTTCCAATTGTCTTTTGCTATTTGCTAATTTGCTTTCGCGTTTATGTAGCGATTGTAATTTAAGGTTTGTCATATTTATTTTCCACGAAAGTGGAAATCTTTTTTGCTTCGGTCTTCCGACTTCGAGCTTTTTTATCCATCTAATTTATTCACTTTATTCATCATTTGAACTCCCATTACAAGAGTTGCACCACTTTTAATAGCAGCTCCAACATGTACAGCTTCCATCATTTCTTCTTTGG
This sequence comes from Flavobacteriaceae bacterium, assembly GCA_023141985.1. Taxonomy (GTDB): domain Bacteria; phylum Bacteroidota; class Bacteroidia; order Flavobacteriales; family Flavobacteriaceae; genus PRS1. The sequence goes on from JAGLKH010000412.1 coordinate 276, forward strand.
TTATTCCGCGTTGTAAACCATCTTTAGTATAGGCATCAATACAATATGGGCATTGCTCAGTATGTGCAACAGCCAAAGCAATCAAAGATTTTTCACGACCCGTAAGGGCACCTTCTTCAAAAACTTTTCCATAATAATCGAAAAATTTTGTACCTAGTTCTTCACTCCATTCTGTAATATTACCAAACTTTCTTAAATCAGCCGGGTCATAATAAGTTTTAGACATCTATTTAAATTTAAAAGTTATGTTCTAATACTGTCGTATTAAGACGGTAAAATATGAATAAGTTTACAATAAAAATGTTAGAAAACATATAAAAATAAGAATTCAAGGAAAAATATTACTTTTAAAAAATATATAGTTTATGTTAAACTGGATTGAATTATTAAACGATTTTAAAAAAAAGAAAGAACCTATTGCTTTAGTTACGGTTACTAAATGTTTAGGCTCGACACCTTGTTTTGTGTCTTCTCGTATGATTGTTACAAAAGAGAAAGAAATATTTGGGACAATTGGAGGAGGTAAGTTAGAGTTTTTAGCTATAGACGAATCGATAAAAGCATTAAAAGAAAATAGAATTATTGAAACCACATACACTTTAGGTGCTGAGTTTGAACAATGCTGTGGTGGAAAAGTTGAATTAATTATAGAACCTATGAATCAATCTCCCGAGCTTTTTTTATTTGGAGCAGGCCATATTGGCATCGAAATATGCCAACTTCTGAAGGATACACCTTTTAAAGTACACTTAATAGATTCTCGCAACGATTGGATTTTTAACTTAGATTTAGATAAGAGTATTGAATCTTGTACTGTAGACACTAACGATTTTAAAACATTTAAAGATGCTGTGAATTGGGGAAATAATTGTTACGTACTTGTTATGACACATGACCATACTATTGATTTCGAGATTATAGCTATGGCATTACAAAACAAGACTAAATTTTTAGGGCTTATTGGTAGTAAAACGAAGTGCGTACGATTTAATAATATGCTTATTAATGAATTGTCTATTAAAGAAGGAATGACTAATGTTATTTGTCCAATAGGTCTAGATATTGGAGGTAATTCTCCAAAAGAAATTGCTATTAGTGTCGTCGCACAATTATTACAGAGACATTACGAAAAATGATTTTTAACTAAATAAGGTTTCACTCATTGCGTAATAAATTGCCATGATAGCAGAAAAAACAGCACTTGCCAGGAATCGCCAATTTAATTTTATCTTATTTTGAATGATATAGTTTGCAATAAAAGAAATAGGAATATTAATTATAAAAGACCACAAAGCAATTGTAAATATATCTAATTGGATGTTTTCAAAATTCATAGAAAACAATTTGATAAAGAATAAATGGCGAGCGATCCACAATGGATTAAAATAAGTAATTGCTAATATTGTTTTAGATAATGTTTGTTTTATTCCAACACTTTTTTTTGTTTTTT
>JAGLKH010000413.1 GCA_023141985.1 Flavobacteriaceae bacterium
AATGGAATCCTTTGCGATTGACTTCTTTGGACATGCTAATTACATTATCAAGACAAACAGGCATACAAACTTCACAACCTTTACACTTCTCTGTATCAACAACTATTGCTCCTTTAACTTTTGCCATTTTGATAATTTTTTATAGAATTGCATCATTGAAATTTCACAATTCTCAAAATTAGATGTAATTTGTTGAATAAAACATGACAAAAGTCAAGTATTGAAGATTATTATCTTGTTTTAATGTAATCTATTTTAATTGATAATAGTTTTAATTTTTGCTTGCAGAAATGTTATTTACCTCAATTAATATTGGCAAATGATCGGAAATCCAATACTTGTTTAATCGTTTATCATCAATATGCTGATAACGATTTACTAATAAGTTTGTTATAAAAATATAGTCAATTCTTTTATCAATAATCGAATCAATGTTAAAACCATTAAATGTTCCTTTGGGTCCATAAAATTTCTTTTTAGAAACTTCAAGCCCATCCAGTAATTTAGTTTTTAAAATTTTTATCGGTTCACTTTGTGGTAAAGCGTTTAAATCTCCCATTATAATAACTTTTGATCGATCTAAACCATACTCACTAATCTTTCGTAAAATTAATTTTGCAGACATTGTTCTTGCTGTCTCTCCTCGGTGATCGAAATGTGTATTAAAAATATGAATTAGCTCTTTTGTTCGTTTGTCCTTAAACTTACCATAGGTACAAATTCTTTTTAGAGCAGCATCCCAACCAACCGAAATGGTATCAGGAACATCAGACAACCAAAATGTGTTTTGTTCTATTAATTCAAATTTTGCGGAGTCGTAATAAATAGCCGAAAATTCTCCTTTTTGATTTCCATCTCTACCAACACCAATGTTTAAATAATTAGAAGTATTTTTTTGTATATATTTTACCTGGTGATATAAACCTTCTTGAATTCCGAGAAAATCCGGATGGTAGAACTCTATAAGATTTACTAAATCAATTTTTCTGTTCTCCCAGGTATTCTCACCGTCATTAGGATTGTCATAACGTATATTGTATGACATTATGCTAGTTGTTTGTGCGTGTAACGAGAATGTTGTTATAGTTACAAAAAATATGAATATCGATAATAAATTATTAATTATCCAGTTGTTGGCTTGCTTTGCCTTTATATATACATGAAATTTACTCATTTGTTTCTTCCATAGTATGATAGACGTTTTGTACATCATCGTCTTCTTCAATCTTTTCCAGTAGTTTTTCTACATCTGCAGCTTCTTCTGCTGATAGTTTTTTTGTGACTTGTGGTATGCGTTCAAAACCAGAAGATAATATTTCAATTTCTCGTTTTTCTAATTCAGCCTGTATAGCACCAAAACTTTCAAAGGGTGCATATATTAAAATACCATCATCGTCTGCAAATACCTCTTCGGCACCAAAATCTATAAATTCTAATTCTATGTCTTCAGGATCGATACCTTCGCTTGGGATTCTAAAATTACAAGTATGGTCGAACATAAACACCACAGAGCCCGAAGTCCCTAAACTACCATTACATTTATTAAAATAGCTACGTACATTGGCAACGGTTCGCGTATTATTATCGGTTGCAGTTTCTACAAGTATGGCAATTCCGTGAGGAGCATAACCTTCAAACAACACTTCTTTAAAATCACCCAAACTTTTATCGCTTGCACGCTTAATAGCTCGCTCTACATTATCTTTGGGCATGTTTACTGACTTTGCATTTTGAATTACTGCTCGTAAACGTGCATTACTGTCAGGATCCGGACCACCTTCTTTAACAGCCATAACTATGTCTTTACCAATACGTGTAAAGGCTTTACTCATAGCTGCCCAACGTTTCATTTTACGTGCTTTACGAAATTCAAAAGCTCTTCCCATAGAAAAATTTATTTTTCATTTCCGCGAAAGCGGAAAACTTATTATTATTTACTTCAATGTTTTTTATATCGCAAATTTAAAAAAAGAAAGGGTAAAAGAAAATTCAAAATTATTAAAAGTCTTGTATTCTACATTAGAAATACTGTAAACTGCTACTGCTTACTGATTACTTTTTTATTCTTCTACTTCTACAATGGTTTCAATAGCTTCAGCGAGTTTAAAGTCTTTTTCGGTAATGCCATTTGCATCATGAGTAGATAGCGAAATGTTTAACCTGTTATAAACGTTTGTCCAATTAGGATGATGGTTTAAGGCTTCGCACTCGAAAGCAATTCGGCTCATAGCACTAAAACAATCTTTAAAATTATCGAATTCAAATTCGGTGTGAATTGCATTTTCATGATATTCCCAATCAGGAAATCTTAAAAGGCGTTTTTCTATGTCGCTTTCAGAAAGTTTATTCATGGTTTTCTATTTATAATTAAATGTAATGAAATTCTATTTTATCTGTTCTTTTTTTATGATTTTTTAGCAGTCAGATGTAACTCACCATTGAATATTTTGTTCGGTTTTAACTTGATTTTCATGGCTTATTTCAGAATTAAGTAAAGAAATGTTTTAAAATTGACTATCCCCGACACAAGCATCGGGAAATTCTTTTCAATTAAACTTCTAGATCTGATAAAATTTCCTGGCTGTAAAGTTGTAAATGTTTTGGTAATAAATAGGTTTTTGGCAATACTGCCAGGTATCTATCTTCATTTGTAGTATAGACTTGTTTAAATACAGGTTTGTAATCTCCTAGTTTATTAATGATTTCTTTTATAAAATCATTATGATGTACCAAATCTTTACTTCCTAAATGGAATATTCCTGTTTTACTTCTATTTATTATATAATGAATTTGCTGTGAGAGTCTTTTGTCTGTAGTAATATTTAGAATTAAATTTGGAAAAACTTCAATGGCTGTGTTTTCTTTAAGATGAGTTTTTAGGTCTTCAATTCTTGGAGAAGTAGGGCCAAACACCATTGGGAGCCTTAAAATCACATACTTGCGTTTTGGTAAACGTAGCAGCATATTTTCAATTTTAATTTTTAAACGGCCATAGATACTTTCACTTAAGGTTTTGTCGTTTTCATAGCTTGGATATTTACTATAGGCATCAAAAACATTAGCAGAAGATATAAAAATAAGCTTACACCTATGAGCAACCAGGTATTCTACTATATGCTGATGTGCTATTATTTGAGCCGAAAAATCGCCACGTAGCGAAGAAATAATTATAGTCGGTTTTATCCCTTCGAGAATTTCGAAGATATCGTCTTCTTCTATGTTATACTGAAAAAAATGCTGATTATTACTAAAAGAAATATCATCTGTACAATAAGTACCAAAGGTTCTAAAATAGGAGCAGAGTTCTTTATAAATGGCATTGCCGATAAATCCGCTGGCTCCTAAAATTAGGATTCTATGTTTGTTTTCTCTCTTTTTCATTAAATAATTTGGGACAAACCTAAAATATTGAAAGCTCAACATCAATACGATTCCAAATATCATCACCTTTTATTTCAAAAGCTTTAGATAAGGCTAAAACTTTGGAAATACTCTGTATTGAAAACTTAACATTGGTTTGTCCTACATAAAAATCATCAGCTCCAATTATATTTAAATATATTCCGAAATTATCATCTTTTACATTCGACAATTCAGGAATATAACTCGCTACTTTACCTTTGTCTTTTTTTTGACTAAGCCCAGCGTGAATAGTATTTAAAATTTTATGATAATCTTGCATACTATCCTTTGTAGAATGGCAATTTTACAATAGTTGCCGGGATTGCGTTTTTCCGTATTTGTATATTAATCTTACTATCTACACCTGCAAGATCAGAAGGCACATACCCTAAACCTATACCTTTGCCAAGAGAAGGCGACATAGTACCTGAAGTAACCACACCAACAATTTTACCGTTGTTATCTACAATGTCATAACCCTGCCTGGGAATTCCGCGTTCATCCAATTCAAATGCAATAAGTTTACGTTTTGGCCCACGACGTTTCTCGTCTTCCAGTGCTTTGCAATTCGTGAATTCTTTTGTGAATTTTGTGATCCAACCTAAACCGGCTTCTATTGGTGAGGTTGTATCGTCTATATCGTTTCCATAAAGGCAATAACCCATTTCTAATCGAAGTGTATCACGAGCAGCAAGGCCTATTGGTTTTATACCATAAGAAGCTCCAGCTTCAAAAACTTTATCCCAAATTTGCTTTACTTCACTATTCTTACAATATATTTCAAAGCCTCCACTTCCTGTATATCCCGTTGCTGAAATAATAACATGCTCGATACCTGCAAAATCACCAACAACAAAATTGTAGAATTTTATACTTGATAAATCATGACTTGTTAGCGATTGCATAGCTTCAACAGCTTTTGGGCCTTGAATGGCTAATAAAGAATAATCTTCACTTAGATTTCGCATTTCTGCACCTACATCATTTTTAGATGTAATCCAATTCCAATCCTTTTCAATATTACTTGCGTTAACTACTAAAAGGTATGTTTCTTCTTTTATTTTATAAACGATAAGATCATCTACAATACCACCATCATCATTTGGAAAACAACTGTATTGCGCTTTTCCAATAGTGAGTTTAGACGCATCATTACTTGTTACTTTCTGAATTAAATTCAGCGCATCAGGACCTTCAATTA
>JAGLKH010000414.1 GCA_023141985.1 Flavobacteriaceae bacterium
GTGCTTTCTCTTTTACCTGAAAAAGGATTGTAAAAAGATGGCTTATTTAAATTAATAGGAACTTTTTCTTCATATCTTAAATTCCATTTGAATCGTTGTAGTCCTTTGGTAGGCTTTTTAATTACTTTTTTTATAACTTTTCCCGAAGCATCTTTTATTGTAAAAACTAATTTTGGTGCAATTTCGTCTACTTCTGCTTTAAGGGCATTATAATTAGGATAATTCGCATCACTACGCTTTTTAATTAATTTTTTTTCCTTCTCTTGCCGTTTTTCTTTTAAAGATTTATAATCATTGTTATAGAAATATGTGATCATGGCTTCTGGTCCTAAATTTTCAGCAGTAAAAAAATTATCACCTTGAAATGCTTTTCCCGGAAGACCGAGCGGAAGACTTTTTTCCCACATCAATGCATCTCGTATAGGATAAATTGTTGCTATCTCTGTTGGCTTGTTATTTTCAATATGTCGCAAAGAAGAATAATCGTCAAGAACATAAAACCCTCTTCCAAATGTTGCCAAAACCAAATCGTTTTCTCGCTGCTGAATTGCAATATCTCTAACTGCAACTGTTGGTAGTCCGTTTTTTAGTTTTTTCCATCTTTTGCCTCCATTTGGAGAAAAATAGACTCCGAACTCTGTACCACAAAAAATTAGATCCTTATCGATTGGATCTTCTTCAATGGAATAAACACTGCCTCTTTCATCTAAATTATTGCTAATTTTTTTCCATGTTTTTCCTTTATCTGTAGATTTAAAGATATAAGGTTTAAAATCTCCATATTTGTGATGATTAAAAGCAGCATACATAACATTCACATTATGTTGAGATAAATACACATTGTTAATATAAGATCGTTTAGGTGCACCAGAAATATTATCAATTTTTCTCCAGGTATTACCACCATTTTCAGTAATTTGGATCAGCCCATCATCTGTACCAATAGCAATCAAATTTTTATCTAAAGGTGATTCGGACAGTGCTACAATAGTTCCATAAGGAGATGTCGATCCATTTTTCATTACAGCATCAATACTCACAATGCGATCATAAACTTTAAGGGTGTTCCTATCTATTTGTCTAGTTAAATCTTCGCTTATTACATTCCAACTATTTCCATAATCATCCGAACGAAATAACTTATTAGCAGCAAAATACAATCTTCCTGTTTCATGCTTGCTCACGGCTAATGGAGAGTCCCAATTCCAACGATAAGCATTTTCATTTTCTCTTTCGTTAGGTTTAATACCAACCTCTTCACCACTTTTTCTGTCGAATCTAACCAACCAACCATATTGCGATTGCGCATAAACAATATCTGGATTATCAGGATCTACTTGCGACTCGAAACCATCACCTCCATGAGTAATTATCCAATCATAATTGGTAATACCATGGTCAGTAATTACACGTGATGGCCCTCCAAGACTAAAATTATCTTGTGTGCCTCCATAAACATTGTAAAAAGGTTCGTCGTTATCTACAGCAACTTTATAAAATTGTGTCACTGGTAAGTTTTGTTTAAAATCCCAATGCTTAGCTGCATCAAAAGTTTCATATATCCCTCCATCGCTACCAACAAGCCAATGCTGATTGTTATTGGAATCAATCCACATACAATGATTATCTATATGCTTATAATCTTCACCGACATTTTTAAAAGTCTTACCTCCATCATGGCTAACTTTCATCCAATTGTTCATGGAATAAATGGTTTGAGAATCAATAGGGTCAGCAATAATTTCCTGATAATAATTACCACTTGTTACATGCTTACTTCTTTTTTCCCAACTTGCTCCACGATTAGTAGAACGATAGAATCCTCCTTTGCTATTAGCTGCTTCTACTATTGCATAAATTATTTCCGGGTTTGCAGGAGAAATAGCTAATCCAATTCTTCCCATTTCAGTTTTTGGTAATCCACTATTAATTTTTATCCAGGTGTCTCCTCCATCTGTACTTTTATGAATTCCAGAACCTGGGCCACCACCAACATAAGTAAACACATGTCTTCTGCGTTGATGTGCTGATGCATAAAGCACATTTGAATCTCTAGGATCCATTACAACATCGTTTACACCAGTATGCTCATCAATAGTTAATACTGCTTTCCAGTTTTTCCCACCATCTATAGTTTTATATAATCCACGATCTTTTCCTTTGTTCCATAAAGGGCCTATAGCAGCTACATATACAATATCAGAATTCTCAGGATGAACGATTATTTTACCAATATGTTCTGATGTTTT
>JAGLKH010000415.1 GCA_023141985.1 Flavobacteriaceae bacterium
GGATAAGCGATTCACTCACTTTTTGATTCACAAAAAGTGGTTCTCTGCTTACTTGACATCCATCAACTCAACATCAAAAATCAAAGTAGCATCTGGTGGAATTACTCCTCCCGCTCCAGCACTGCCATAGGCCAAATTACCTGGTATAACAAAACGTGCTTTATCACCAACTTTTAATAACTGAATTCCTTCATCCCAGCCTGCAATAACCTGACCAACACCTAGTGCAAAATCAATAGGTTGGTTACGTTTGTAAGACGAATCGAAAACTGTACCATCGGCCAATTGTCCTTTATAATGTACAGAAACCGTTTTACCTTTTTCGGCTTTACTACCAGTTCCTTCTTGAAGCATTTGATAACGTAAACCGCTTTCAGTTCTATTAAATCCAGTAGCAAGTTTTTCTAACTCTGCTTCGGCGGCTTTTTTAGCTTCAGCTAAAAGTTTTTCGCGAGAGCCTTCAAAAGTTCTAAAGGCTTCAATAGCATTAAATAATTCTGCTTCTGCTCCTACTCTAACAATCTCTAATCTTTCTATGATATCTTCTTGAGCAATGGCATCAACAATATCTTGTCCTTCAGTAACTTTACCAAAAACTGTATGCTTACCATCTAACCAAGCTGTTTCTATATGTGTTATAAAAAACTGACTTCCGTTAGTTCCAGGCCCAGAATTTGCCATAGATAAAACTCCTGGTCCATCATGCTTTAAATCTGGATGGAATTCGTCATCAAACTGGTATCCGGGATTTCCTGTGCCGGTACCTTGTGGACAACCTCCTTGAATCATAAAATCCGGAATAACTCTATGAAATTTTAATCCATCGTAATATGGATTTCCTTGTGGTTTAACTGAATTTTCTAAATTCCCTTCAGCTAAAGCTACAAAGTTACCAACTGTTCCCGGTGTTTTTTGATATTCTAAAGCGACTATGATTTCGCCTTTACTTGTAATAAATTTTGCGTATAAACCGTCTTGCATTGTTCTGTTTTTTAAGAATGTGCAAAGATAATTAAATGATTTACGATTTACGATTTTTAATTAATGATTTTTCTATTAAAAAGTTTAAGTAGATTTGTAGAAATTTTGATTTATGAAATTCTATTTAGATAAAATTCGAGCAGCTTTTGGAAATACCAGTACTACAGAACGCACACATGATGATGATGATTTTACCGAAACTATAATTAAAGATATTGCTTATCCTGCATTTGCAATTTCTCAGCAAAACGTTATGTATGCTGATGTTGCAGAATTAGGTGGCTACTATTATTTAAAGACAATTATTGTTGGTGCTTTTAAAATTAAAACAAAGAAAGGAGCTGCATTGTCCATTGAAGGAAAAAATTTAGAATTAGTATTAAATTCAGATACGGATGAATTTGAATCTGATTACTCTAATGTTTATAATAGATATATTACGCAAGTAGATTTTCAACTTGAAGAAGAAGATATTTCAAAAATTGATACACTGCAAATTGATACCTTATTTCTAACAGCAAAAAAGCATCAAATAAATTTCACTACTATAAAAGATTGATTCTGACTGAAGACTGTAAACTGTGGACTGAAGACTAATTCGCCACCTCACTAATAAATTTTATGCGATATAATCGAAGTTCTTCATCGTCGTAATCGCCATCAAATTCTTCAATGGCATCATCTATTTTATCGGTTTCTGCTTCCATAAAATAGTCATGAATTTCTTCTTGCTGTTCTTCGTCGAAAATATCATCAATCCAATAAGATATATTAAGCTTAGTACCCGAAAAAACGATAGCTTCCATTTCCTTAATAAAAGCGGGCATTTCCATCCCCTTTGCTGATGCAATATCATCCAAAGGTAATTTCCGGTCTATATTTTGAATGATATACAGTTTTAAAGCAGATTTTAAACCTGTGGATTTTACGACCATATCTTGTAGCCGTTCTATATTGTTTTCTTCAACATATGCATGTATAAGCTCTACAAAATCTTGTCCATATTTTTTAGCCTTTCCATCACCAACTCCATGAATATTAGCAAGTTCCTCTAACGAAATTGGGTATTTAAGCGTCATATCTTCCAATGAAGGATCTTGAAAAATTACAAATGGAGGGACTCCTAATTTTTTTGCGTTTTCTTTACGTAAATCTTTTAGCATTTTCATTAAATTTTCGTCTGCTGCAACTCCTCCTCCTTTAGAATCTGTAATAATACTGCTATCAGTGGTTACATGGTATAAATGATCTTCTGTCATCATAAACGATGTAGGTTTATCCAGAAAGGCTTTGCCTTCTTCAGTAACCTTTAAAACTCCATAAGTTTCAATATCCTTCTTTAAAAAACCGGCAACAATAACTTGACGAATCAAAGCCATCCAAAACGTATCTGCTTTATCACTTCCCTTTCCAAAAAAAGGTTGAGCGTCAGTTTTATGAGATTTAATCAAAGCATTTTCCTTTCCAATAATAACATTAACCAAATCTTTACTCTTGTATTTCTCGTTGGTTACAGAAACAATTTCAATCAAAATACTTACCTCATTTTCAGATTCAATTTGCTTTTTAGGATTACGCATATTGTCATCCATATCTCCGCCTTCTCCTGTTTCATTATCGAATTCTTCTCCAAAATAATGCAAAATAAATTTTCTCCTGGACATTGAGGTTTCGGCAAAAGCCACAACCTCTTGAAGCAGCGCATGACCAATCTCTTGTTCAGCTACTGGCTTACCAGACATAAATTTTTCTAACTTCTCTATATCTTTATAAGCATAAAATGCCAAACAATGCCCTTCGCCTCCATCTCGTCCGGCACGTCCTGTTTCCTGGTAATAGCTTTCAATACTTTTAGGAATATCGTGATGTATCACGAAACGTACATCCGGCTTGTCTATTCCCATTCCGAAAGCAATAGTAGCAACAACAATATCTGTATCTTCCATTAAAAACATATCTTGATGTCTTGCTCTTGTTTTAGCATCTAATCCTGCATGATATGGCACTGCCTTAATACCATTTACTTGCAGTACTTGTGCCAACTCTTCAACCCGTTTTCTACTTAAGCAATAAACAATACCTGATTTTCCTTCATTTTGTTTTACAAATCGAATAATGTCTGCATCTACATTTTTAGTCTTTGGACGTACTTCATAATATAAATTTGGCCTGTTAAATGAAGCTTTAAAAGTTTTTGCATCCGTAATTCCCAGGTTCTTCAAAATATCTTCCTGAACCTTAGGTGTTGCTGTAGCTGTTAAACCAATTATTGGAATGTTATCTCCTATACGTTTAATAATATGACGAAGATTTCTATATTCCGGTCTAAAGTCATGTCCCCATTCACTAATGCAATGGGCTTCATCTATTGCCATAAATGAAATTTTTTCAGACCGTAAAAATTCTACATTATCCTCTTTGGTTAACGATTCAGGAGCAACGTAAAGCAATTTAGTTACACCGTCTGTTATATCCTGCTTTACTTGCTTCACTTCTGTTTTATTAAGTGATGAATTTAAAACATGAGCTATCCCTTCTTCTTTAGAAACGCCTCTAATAGCATCAACTTGATTTTTCATCAACGCAATTAAAGGTGAAACTACAATTGCAGTACCTTCTTTCATTAGTGCAGGTAATTGATAACACAATGATTTTCCTCCACCGGTTGGCATTATAACAAAAGTGCTCTTATTAGAAATAATACTTTTAATTACCTCTTCTTGTAAGCCTTTAAATGTGCTAAAGCCAAAATATGTTTTTAATGCTGTTTGCAATTCGTTTTCAACAATACTCATTAATCCCTCAATTAATATATTTAAGTTATAACTAAAATACGTGAAAAGAAAATATAATTATCCAATTTCTATCGTATTAAGTGAACTCTCATTATTATTTTTTGTTTTTTTGTAGTAATATTTAAAGATAGTAAATTCTTTAAATGCATCAAACCTAAAATAATAAATTTTGAGTAATACAGATTCAATTCTTAAAATAGCAAAAGACACTATTAATATGGAGAGCAAAGCTATTGCTAATCTCTCAAATTTATTGAACGAAGATTTTGCAAATGCTACCCAGCTTATTTATAACTCTGAAGGCAGAGTAATTATTACTGGAATTGGAAAAAGTGCTATTATAGCCAACAAGATTGTAGCCACTTTAAATTCTACCGGAACACCTGCAATTTTCATGCATGCTGCTGATGCCATTCATGGTGATTTGGGATTAATTCTTAAAGACGACGTAGTTATTTGTATTTCAAAAAGTGGGAATACTCCCGAAATTAAAGTTTTAGTACCACTTATAAAGAATGGCCCAAATAAAATGATTGCTATTACAGGAAATAAAGATTCGTTTCTTGGTCAGCAAGCAGATTTTGTTTTAAATACTTTTGTAGAGAAAGAAGCTTGTCCAAATAATTTAGCTCCTACAACGAGTACAACTGCACAATTAGTAATAGGTGATGCTCTTGCCGTATGTCTATTAGAATTACGTGGTTTTTCAAGTAAAGATTTTGCCAAATATCATCCTGGAGGCTCTTTAGGAAAAAAATTATATTTAAGAGTAAGCGATTTATCATCTCAAAATCAAAAGCCTTCAGTTTCCTCAACAACATCCATTAAAGATATTATCATAGAAATTTCTAAAAAAATGCTTGGAGTGACTGCTGTAGTAGAGAACGGTAATATTATTGGTATTATTACAGACGGTGATTTGCGTCGAATGCTAAGTAAAGCTAATGACTTTTCAAATTTATCGGCTAAGGATATTATGAGTGTAAACCCAAAAACCATTGCAGTAAACGCAATGGCTGTTGACGCCATGGAACTAATGGAAAAAAATAGTATTTCTCAATTACTCGTAGAAGAAGCAGGACTATATGCCGGGGTTGTACATTTACATGATTTAATTAAAGAAGGTATTCTATAATGGAGGATAAAAACATAAATGAAATGTCATTTCTCGATCATCTTGAAGATTTAAGATGGCATCTTATAAGGGCAACATTAGCTATTATTATTGCTGGAACCATTGCTTTTTTGTTTAAGGGTTTTATTTTTGATGTCATTATTTTTGGCCCAAAAAACATGAGTTTCCCAACCTATCAGTTTTTATGTAAAGCTGCTAATTTCATTAATGTGGAAACTAGTTTTTGTGAAGATTCATTACCTTTCATTATACAAAGTAGAACTATGGCCGGGCAGTTTTCAGCACATATTTGGACGTCAATTATGGCTGGATTTATTATTTCATTCCCATATGTAATTTATCAATTCTGGAAATTTATCAGTCCCGGAATGCATAAAAACGAACGTAAACATTCACGTGGATTTATAATCATTTCGTCATTTTTATTTTTTCTAGGTGTCCTTTTTGGTTATTATATTGTAAGCCCATTATCAATTAATTTTTTAGGAACCTATCAAGTTTCTGGACAAGTCGATAACCAAATAGATTTAGGGTCTTATATAGGGTTAGTGAGAGCATCTGTTTTGGCATCAGGTTTAATATTTGAACTTCCAATTATAATTTATTTTTTAACTAAAGTAGGTTTGGTAACACCCGAATTTTTAAAGAAATACCGTAAGTATGCTTTAATTATCGTTTTAATTTTATCTGCAATTATTACGCCTCCGGATATTGCAAGTCAAATTATTGTTGCTATTCCAATATTAATATTATACCAGGTAAGTATTTACATCTCTAAAGTTGTAATTAGAAATCAAGAAAGAAAAGCTAAACAAAATGCCTGATCAAGTAAAAGAATTTAATGAGTATCGTGAAAGAATGAACGACAAGATTCTTGGTGATAATAACAAAGTAATAAAACGCATTTTTAATCTAGATACCAATGCCTACAAAGCTGGAGTTTTAGATGTTAAAACAAAGGAACTTTTGGGTTTAGTTGCTTCTACTGTACTGCGGTGTGACGATTGTATAAAATACCACCTGGAGAATTGTTACAAAGAAGGCTTAAAAAAAGAAGAAGTTGTTGAAGCCTTAAGTATTGCTACATTAGTTGGCGGCACTATTGTTATTCCGCATTTACGTCGTGCTTACGAATATTGGGATGCTTTAGAAAATCAAAGTTAAACTTTTAATAAATTATAAAAGTAACGCAAATTGGTGTGTATGATTTTACTATTTTTAGCGTTTATATAAGTAATATATGATTTTAAAAGCTGATAATTTAATGAAGTCCTATAGTGGACGAAAAGTAGTGAAAGATGTTACTCTTGAAGTAAATCAAGGTGAAATTGTTGGTCTTTTAGGACCTAATGGCGCAGGAAAAACAACATGCTTTTACATGATTGTTGGCCTTATAAAACCAAATGGTGGAAGAATTTTCCTTAATAATACCGAAATTACTAAATATCCAATGTACAAGCGTGCACAAAATGGTATTGGGTATCTTGCTCAAGAAGCTTCTGTCTTTAGAAAATTAAGCGTTGAAGACAATATTTTGAGCGTATTACAAATGACTCGGTTGAGCAAAAAAGAGCAGACCGAAAAAATGGAATCCCTTATTAATGAATTTGGATTAAGTCATATACGCAAAAACAGAGGTGATTTGTTGTCTGGTGGCGAACGTCGTCGTACCGAAATTGCCCGTGCTTTAGCTACAGATCCTAATTTTATTTTATTAGATGAACCCTTTGCTGGTGTAGATCCCGTTGCCGTAGAAGATATACAACGCATTGTGGCGAAGCTTACCAAAAAGAATATTGGCATTTTAATCACAGACCATAACGTACAAGAAACACTTGCCATAACCGACAGAACTTATTTAATGTTTGAAGGCAGTATCCTTAAAGCCGGAAAACCTGAGGAACTTGCCGAAGACGAGATGGTACGTAAAGTGTATTTAGGACAGAATTTCGAGCTGCGTAAAAAGAAGTTAGAGTTTTAAATGCTAAGCGTTATTTGATTATTTCTATCATTCCTCAAAACATCCATCCTGTCATTCCTGCGTGTTACACTAAGCTTGTCGAAGTGAAGGCAGGAATCTATTATTCAAACTAATCATTAGAATAATCTTTTCTATCAAGATTATCATTTTTATTAAGATTACTTTCCACTTTCGTTTCTATTTCTTCATATTCAGTTCATGGATAATTATAAGTCTATTTCAAAATAAAACATAATTATAATTTGCGTATATAATATTTTATAATATCTTTATGATATCAATTTAATATCATTAAAATATTT
Organism: Flavobacteriaceae bacterium; assembly: GCA_023141985.1. Lineage (GTDB taxonomy): Bacteria > Bacteroidota > Bacteroidia > Flavobacteriales > Flavobacteriaceae > PRS1. The sequence goes on from JAGLKH010000415.1 coordinate 7,195, forward strand.
ATCATGAAACAAGAGAAAATTATAAAACCCATTAGCGGTTATTTAATGTTAGTCATTGTAATAGGATTAATTCTTAGCGGAATTTATTTCTTAATCAATACAGGAAATCCTCAATATTTGATTTTTATAGCTGTGGCATTTATAATTCTTAAAGGATTAGTTTTAGTAAACCCAAATAATTCAAGAGTTTTACTCTTGTTTGGAAAATATATTGGCAGTATAAAAACTAATGGGCTTTTTTGGGTAAATCCACTATATAAAAGAAAAAACATATCACTTCGAGCTAGTAATTTTGACAGTGAGCGCCTGAAAGTTAATGATAAATTAGGAAATCCTATTATGATTAGTACCATTTTAGTTTGGCGCGTAACAAATACCTATAAAGCGTCTTTTGATGTAGATAATTACGAAAATTTTGTAAGAGTACAAACCGATGCAGCTGTGAGAAAACTAGCTAGTATGTACCCCTATGATAATTTTGCAGATGAAGGTTTAACTGAAGATATCACTTTGAGGTCTAGTGTTAACGAAGTTAGTGAAGCTTTGGAAAAAGAAGTAGAAGAACGTCTAGCAATAGCTGGAATTGAAGTTTTAGAGGCACGTATTGGTTATCTAGCTTACGCCCAAGAAATAGCTAGTGCAATGTTGAAACGCCAACAAGCCACGGCTATAGTTGCGGCAAGGCATAAAATTGTTGAAGGCGCAGTTAGTATGGTAGAAATGGCTTTAGACGAATTAGGAAAGAAAAACGTTGTTGAGCTAGATGATGAGCGCAAAGCGGCAATGGTTAGTAACCTTATGGTAATACTTTGTGGAGATAAAGATGCGTCACCTATTTTAAATACAGGAACTTTAAATCATTAATTTTACATTTGCTTATTAGGATAATTACAATAAATAAGAATAATGGCAAAAAAAAAGGCTTTCGCATTACGCGTAAACGAAAACATGCTTAAAGCTATTGAGAAATGGGCTGCGGATGAATTTCGCAGTACCAATGGGCAAATAGAATGGATGCTAAACGAAAGCCTAAAAAAAGCGAAACGTAATCAAAAAAAAGATTCAGATTCTTAACTTTTACTATTACACTTATTTTCCATTGCTGCTTCCACTTCTTCATATTCTTTTCTCTTTTGATAGCGTCATTCACATATTGATAAGCTTCAAAATAAACCAACTTATCTAATCCATGTTTTTTAGTAAATCCTTCTACTAACTTATTTTTGTGTTCAAACATTCTCCGTTCTAAATTGTTTGATACACCTATATATAAAGTCCCATTCTTCTTGTTGGTTAAAATATAAAGGTAATATTGATGGATGGTTTTATACATT
>JAGLKH010000416.1 GCA_023141985.1 Flavobacteriaceae bacterium
GTTTTCATAATTCAAGGGATTTAATTAATTAATTAACTGTAACAAAGATAACTTTGAGCTTATCTATAATATGTTAAAATTATGTTAAAATCAATTTCTCAAATCTCTTGAACATTACGGTTTTACCTTACTTTTATGATTTTGATTTGGGTTGCGTTTACTTATTTATATTAATTATTTTTAATTTATTTTAGGTTTTTCATCATAAACACTCAATTTAAGTGCTCTAGACTCATTTTTATTCAGTTTTAACTTCAAAATATCAACTTCGTTTGGTAGAAAAACGTCAATTTTTTCTGGCCATTCAATAAAATTCCAATGTCCTGAATATAAATAATCTTCAATTCCAATATCTAATGCTTCATTAGCATCTTTAATTCTATAAAAATCAAAATGATATACAATATCATCATTTACTTCATATTCATTTACAATTGAAAATGTTGGGCTCGTTGCTTTTGTTTTACTTCCTAATGCTTTTAATAATGCACTTATTAGTGTTGTTTTGCCAACTCCCATGTCTCCATAAAATAAAACTGTTTTAGATTTAAAGCTTTTTAGTAACATATTTGCTATGTCATCAATAGTATCTAAATCAAATTGTTCTATTCTAATCATCAATCTTTAGGCAATATTAGTGAATATTTTACATATAAACAAGTAAAAAGTGTATTTCATCGATGTTTTTATGCAATTTATGGATTAATTTATGTTTGTGTCTTTCTTTTTGAAGGATAATAATTATTCCTAAAATGAAGTATTTAAATAAGTTGAGTGAAAAGAACATAGATAACAATAAAGGAATTTTTAAGATTTTTATTTTCCATAATCTTTCATCTAAAATCTAGTTTCTTTTCTTCTTTCATTGCAAAGCCTCAATTTTATAAACAGCATTTATGAGCAGATCTATTTACCTTGGATTCAAGACTACAAAAGGTATAATTACTTCTTCTAAAGAGACTCCACCATGCTGATATGTATTACGATAATAACTTACATAGTGATTATAGTTGTTAGGGTAAGCAAAAAATAAATCTCCTTTGGCAAAAATAAATGAGCTACTCATTGCTAACGAAGGCAACATAAATTTTTTAGGATCTCTTGCAGCAAGAACATCTTTGTCTTGGTAAGTCAAGCTTCTCCCTGTTTTATATCGTAGATTAAGACTTGTGTCTCTATCTCCAATAACTTTAGATGGGTTTTTTACATTAATAGTACCATGGTCTGTAGTTATTATAAGCTTAAAACCAAGTTGTTGTGCTTGTTGAATAATTTCTAAAAGTGGAGAGTTTTTAAACCAACTTAAAGTTAAGGATCTATAGGCTTTATCGTTAGATGCTAACTCTTTAACAACATCCATTTCTGTTTTAGAGTGAGATAACATATCTACAAAATTATAAACAACTACAGTAAGGTCATTGTCTTTTTTAGATTTAAAGTTGTCTGCTAGTTTTTTGCCAGATTTTAAATTTGTGATTTTAAAATACTCATGTTTTAAATGGCTTAGTCCTAAACGTTTTAATTGAGCT
>JAGLKH010000417.1 GCA_023141985.1 Flavobacteriaceae bacterium
GCAGAGCATCGAGGAATTCTTTTCGATTAAACCTTTATAAACATTGATATAATACTTTTTGTATCGAGGGTAGTAAGTTAATCAAGTTACTGTATCGAGAAATAGCCTTCAATTTTTCTGGTTTAATAATTACTAATAAAAGTTTTATTATTTATAAATGCTTTGCTTTGGCTAGAGTATATTATAGGATAAGTATTAATTGTCCGTAATTAAAAAAACGCAAAATAATCGACAAAACGCTTGTTTTTTACGATAAATTACATAAATTTGCTTAATTAAATCCTTAAATCTTAGATATGAAAATGAAGATTATATTATTCAGTTTTAGCTTTTTGTTCATGGTAGGTACTAGTTTTGCTCAAAAAAAGAATGTCCCTAAAAGTATTATAAGTGAAAAAGTAGCTATAAGAAAATACCATGATAAAGATGAATTAGATCTGATGCAAAAAGGTCAGTTATTAGTGTTATATATAGAGCGTATAGAAAGTCTTATTAAAACATTACCTTATATAGCATTTGCTACAAAACCAGGGCCTACAATGTCTACTTTCGGCATTCCAAACAGTAAAGAAAATAGAAAAGTACTAGATGAAGCATTTGAAGCCACTGATGCTTTTCTTGAAACTAATATTGAGTATCAAAGAAAAATGTTACCATACTCTGATAAAAGTAACTTGATAGAAGCTATTTTATTCTATGAAGAGACAATGAAATCACTACATGAATATAGTGATCTCATTAATAATTAAGTTTTTCTTTATTGCGCTTTGATAAAGATTAAATGATTAGATCCATATTATAACTAATTACTTTAGACTGAATACTTATAATCTACTTTTTAGTTATGTATGTATAACCTCCTTTTTTTTTTGAAATTTATAGGTACAGATTGAACCAATAATTGTATCAGATCAGATAATCTTGGCATCTTGCTTTACAAAGGAAACTAAGATATATCATTGATACCAAAAGATATTTTTTATATTGTTTTAAACCTCTCTTTCTATCCTAACTCTACAAACAATACAATATATTAATCGTTTTGCATTTAGATAAAATTAGTCAGTTCGAGTGAATTTTACGATTAAAAATGAGTAAAATTTGTATCGAGAATAGTTTTTTTAGATAAAAAATAAGATCCAAATAAGAATGTTCCCTTAGCTTTTATACATTTTCAAAAAATTACTACCCTCATAATATAACTCAAAAATTGCTTATGATTGTGAAATAGGCTAACAAAGAAATATTCAATTAAGTCTATTACATAATGAGAAAGAAAAACATTAATTTATTATGAATTTTCTTACAGCATAGTGCATTTCATCGAATATATTTGTATTTTATGGAATTTATTGATATGTTTGGACATTAATTGAAAGAATTTAAAATTGAATTTTTTATTATGAAAAACTTTAAAATAATATGGCTGTTTCTTTTAGTAATTGGAACTGTATCTGCACAACAAGAAAAAGGAATAGTAGGCATTAATAATTGGTTAAACAATTGGTCGCAATTTATGCCTAATCTAGTTGACTATGATGAAGCTACTCAAATATTATCTGGTAACATAACTGAGGATACCAAATTATATAAGAAATACACCTACATGTTATTAGGAAGTGTTTATGTTGCAAACAGTGCTACGCTTACAATTGAACCTGGAACTGTAATAATTGGAGATTACAAATCAAAAGCATCTCTTACTATTACTAAAGGTGCTACTATAATTGCTGATGGTGAAGAAACAGATCCGATTGTTTTTACTTCTAACAGAAGTGTAAAAAAGGCAGGTGATTGGGGTGGTTTGATTATACTTGGCAACGCTCCAAACAATAAATTTGGAGGCGGAGGTTCTGTCTCATCGTTTTATTCAGAACTTAATGCATCTTCATATGCAAACACAAATTATGGTGGCGAAAATCCTAATAGTAACTCTGGTATATTGAGATATGTAAGAATAGAATATGCAGGAAAAAAAATCAAATCAGGAGGTAATTTTAATGGTTTATTATTAGCTGGTGTAGGAAACGAAACAATATTAGAAAACATTATGATAAGCTATTCTGCTGGTAATTCGTTTGAAATAATAGGAGGAGAAGTCAATTTAAATAAAGCGGTTTCTTATAGGTCTAAGAACAATGATTATAAATTTAATCTTGGAACACAAACTCAATTATTTAATTCATTAGCTATTCGATCTCCTTATATATCTAGTAGTAAAGGTGCAAGATGCTTGCTGGTTGCTTCATATGATAAAAAAGAAGAAGTTGATTTTACTAAGAAGATGACATTAGTAGTTGCAAAAAATTTGACTCTGGTTAATGATAGTAAGGATTTAGAGTATGATATTAATTTAGGCTTGGTTAAGGAAGCAGTATATGTTGGAGAAAATGCTTCACTTGATATGAATAGAAGTGTTGTTTCAGGGTTTAATCCAGCAGTAATATTAGAAGATAAAATTCAGGTTAATCAGGAAAATTTAGAAAAAATAAAATTTAGTAATATGTATTTCAATAATTGTAAAGGAAACATATTTGTAGAAAATAATTCTAATAACGAGGATTTAGAGAATTGGTATGGTAATAGCGCCTTTTTTAATGTGTACTCTAAAAGTCTTAATTCAGAAACGTTTATTGATTTAACAAATAAAAAGAGACCTGACTATAGGCTACAAATAGATAAAATAATTGCAACGACTGATTGATCTCGATTAAAATTAACAAATGATTAAAAAGTAAAAATCTAATTAATAGTTAAATAAAACCATAGGTCTTTTGTGTTTCCCGGTTTACTCCCTCAGAATTTTGGAAAGTTCTTTTTGATTAAACAAACAAGTATTATAAGTGATTTTGAATTATAATATTAAGGGTAAGAAAGATAATTGTTTCTAAAAGTTTTATTGACTGAAGAAAATAATATCGAATGCGAAACTTTACTATTAATATTATTGTTTTAGTACTTTTATCTTTAACTAAAAATAGTTATGCACAAATAGTTATTGGTACGCCTAATCTAGGTTTTAGCCAAGCTTGTGCAAGTTCTTCATTTAATACTTATAACGTATCATTTGTATTCTCGCCAGAGTCGGAGTTGAGTTCTACTAATCAATTTATAATTGAACTTTCCGATTCAACCGGAGATTTTGCAACCCCTACAACGATTTATACATCAAGCGAGGGAGCCGTTACTGTTTCTCCTGCAACGCTTAGTTTCTCTATTCCAACTACAATTGCTGGAGAAGCATTTAAGATTAGAATAAAAAGCACCGCTCCTGCAGCTACTAGTTCCAATTCTGTGGCTTTCGCAGCGTATTATAAAATTCAGGATAGCCCTTTCAGCATTAATAATTTAATTTCGACAGCAATTTATTGTTCTGGCGGAAGTTATTTATTAACAATAGATAATCCAGGTTCGGGATTAAACGATTCACCATTAAATTATCCTTCTCTTACCTATAATTGGTTTAGAGAAACAAGTCCATCCACATCAGTTTTTGTTTCTTCAGGATCGAGTCTATTAGTAAATCAATCTGGAATCTACTTTGTTGAAACAGATTACGGCTCGTGTACTTCTAATTCTTTCTCAAACAGGGTGACAGTAGGCGAAGCAGATTCTGGAATAGCGACCTCTATCAATTCCAGTTTTGGTAATCCATTTTGTTCGGGAGCAGGTCCAACAACATTAAGCGCAATTAACGGTGAAAGTTATCAATGGTTTAAAGATGGTACAGAAATATCTGGAGCAACAAACCAAACACACATAACTGATGAATCAGGAACGTTTTCTGTTAATATTAATTTAGGTAATTGTTCAACAAATGCATCTATAGATCTTCAAAACAATCTATTTACAAGCAGTATCGATGTTTTAGAATTTAATACAATAGAACCAGGAGAAACCTTACCTGTTACTGTAACAACAACAGCAACAAATCCTGAATACAAGTGGTATTTAAATGAAACTATCATTTCAGGAGCTGTTAGTAATAGCTATGAAGCAACTGAGACAGGCAATTACAAAGTTGTCATTACAGAAACTTCGGGGTGTATATCATCGAGCGAAATTCTTTTTGTAATAAACACAACATTTCCAGATGTTACAAATATCCCAAATTTAATAAGTCCAAATGGAGACGGTATAAATGACACCTGGATCATCCCTCAAGAATATGTAAGTGGAACAAACACAGAAGTAATATTAATAAGCTCTCAAGGAGAAATAGTACTTCAAACTAAGGATTATCTAAATAATTGGCCTGAAAATCAATTGGATTTTAAATACATAAACCCTGTTTACTATTATATAATTACAACTCAAAACCAAAAAACAAGAAAAGGTTCGATAACGGTCGTTAAATAATATGAAAAAGCATCTATTGTATATAGTTATATGTTTCTGTTTTGTGCAGCAGTCCCATTCTCAAGAAGATGGGGTTGTTTCGTTTGCTATACCTGTTAGAAATTCTTTAAAGTTTAATAAGTATATCATCAACCCCACCTTTAGTTTTGTAAGAGAACAAAACAAATATATTAGCTTTTACAATAAAAGACAATGGGTTCAATTTGATGATGCTCCACAAACATACCTATTTAGTTATTCCGGAAGATTTAGAGAAAACGTAGGTATAGGGGTTGGATTATTCCAACAAGATTACGGTGTATTAACCACTTTTGGGGGTGTTTTAAATTTTGCTTATAATGTTACTCTTGATAGAGACAGCAATTTGACTTTTGGTATGAATCTGGGATTTTACAAAAGCGGCATTAACGAAGGCAAAGTACTCACCAATTTCCCGGATCCATCGTTAGAAAAAATACCTTCAAATTCTTTATTCACAGTAAACCCAGGTATAAACTATGGAACCACTTTTTTCGATTTTGGTGTATCTCTAAACAATCTTGTTCTATATAATATCAAAGCGTCTGAATTAATTGAAGACAACCCCGAACAAAGTATTCAAGCACATATGATGTACACGGGTTACATAAACAGTCGTGGGTTTTTTGATAGAAGTAAATTTTCCGGTTTAATCAGGTCAGAATTTAGAAAAACCAAAACCATTGTTTCAGGAATAATGATGCTGAATATCCCTAAAGGCATATGGGCTCAAACAGGATATAACAGCTTATATGGGCTATCAGCTGGAATAGGTTTTAATATTAGTACTCAAATTGCTTTGGAGTATAATTATGAAAAAGCTATTG
>JAGLKH010000418.1 GCA_023141985.1 Flavobacteriaceae bacterium
GTTGTTGAAGGCATTGGAGATCATGGTTGTGAATATATGACAGGAGGAATTGCAGTTATACTTGGTGAAGTAGGTCGGAATTTTGGAGCAGGAATGAGTGGTGGAATTGCTTTTGTTTACGACAAAAATAATTCCTTTAATAAACACTGCAATACAGAAGGATTAAATCTTAATCCTGTTATTGAAAAAGAGGATATTGATGAATTAAAGCAACTCATTGAAAATCATTATAACACAACTTTAAGTCCATTAGCACAACGTATCCTAGAAAAATGGGAAATTGAATTGCCAAAATTTATTAAGGTGCTTCCTGAAGAATATAAACAAGCCCTAATTAGATTAGAAAAAGAAAACCTAATAACACTTTAACAAGATGGGAAAGATTACAGGATTTTTGGAATATAAAAGAGAAGTAGAAACGTATGACGCAGTAGAGAACAGGCTGAAAAACTACAACGAGTTTACCATATCGATGGAAGAAAAAGCGTTAAGGAACCAAGGTGCCAGATGTATGGATTGTGGTATTCCTTTTTGCCATAGTGGATGTCCATTAGGAAATCTTATCCCGGATTTTAACGATAATGTTTATAAAGGGAATTGGGAAGCAGCGGCAAAAATATTACACTCTACAAATAACTTTCCGGAATTTACAGGTAGGTTGTGTCCTGCGCCTTGTGAAGAAGCATGTGTTTTAGGAATTAATGAGGATCCTGTAACAATCGAGAATATTGAAAAGAACATTGTTGAAACAGCCTTCAAAAAAGGCTGGATTAAAGCCGAAGGCCCTAAAACAAGGACTGGTAAAAAGGTGGCGGTTATAGGTTCAGGACCTTCAGGGTTAGCAGCAGCGCAACAATTAAACAGAGCAGGACATTATGTAACAGTTTTTGAAAGAGATAGTAAAGTTGGGGGGTTATTGAGATATGGCATTCCAGATTTTAAACTCGAAAAGCATATTATAGACAGGCGTATAGCTGTTTTAGAAGAGGAAGGGATTATTTTTAAAACAAATGCTTATGTTGGTAAAAATGTGAGTATAGAAACATTAAAAAATGAGTTTGACGCCATTTTGTTATGTGGAGGCGCTACAATTAAACGCCCTATGCCAATTAATGGAGCGCATTTAAAAGGCGTGTATCAAGCCATGGATTTTTTAAAGCAAAACAACCAGCGTGTTGATGGACAATCTAAATTTGATGAAATCATTTCGGCAAAAGATAAAAATGTAATTGTTATTGGAGGAGGAGATACAGGTTCCGATTGTATTGGCACTTCCAATCGTCAAGGCGCAAAAACGGTTACAAATTTTGAAATTTTAAGTAAGCCTCCAACAGGAAGACCTGCAGCCCAACCTTGGCCGTATTGGCCTATACGACTTCGTACAAGTTCATCTCACAAAGAAGGAGTGGAACGCTTTTTTAGCATTTCTACTAAAGAGTTTATTGGTGATAAAAATGGAGATTTAAAAGGATTAGTAACTACAGAAGTGGAATGGATTTTTAAAAAAGGGGAAAGGCCGCAATTAAGTGAATTGCCAAATACTGAAAAAAAGTGGGATTGCGATTTGGTGTTATTAGCTTTAGGTTTCACAGGACCGGAAAAAACATTAATAGAACAACTAGGCTTGGAAACAGATTTTAGAACTAATGTAAAAGCTTCAACAAATAATTATATGACCAATGTTCCAGGTATTTTCACAGCAGGAGATATGCGAAGAGGACAATCGCTTATTGTTTGGGCAATATCTGAAGGCAGACAAGCAGCGCATCATATAGATGCTTATTTAATGGGTGAATCTCATTTGCCTTTAAAAGATGATAATGATTTGCCAAGAGTTTAAAACGACTTTAGCGTTTTCTATTCTGAATTTTTTTAAAGAAAATTAGGATGTTACATCATATTTATAAATATTTGCCAAAACTAATGAAGAAACAATTTTTAAATATCATCTCTATAATTGTCATTGTGATTATTTCACAAGGATAGGGATTGGTATATAATTAAATAGATTTTAAAAGCCTTCCCGAAAACGGAAGGCTTTTTTTATGAAACGAGCATGACTAAAAGATTGATACCTAAGGTAATGATTATATGGATGTTCTAGGTGACCTCTAAAAAAATAAATATAA
>JAGLKH010000419.1 GCA_023141985.1 Flavobacteriaceae bacterium
GATGTGTTTCATGGCCATTCTTCACACCATTTTAAAGCCATAGAAGTATACAATAACAAGCTGATATTATATGGGTGTGGTGACTTTTTAAATGATTACGAGGGCATTGGAGGAAACGAGAGTTACAGAAGTGAATTAGCACTTATGTATTTTGCCAACGTTGATCCGAAAACAGGAAACCTGTTAAAACTGGAAATTACTCCCATGGAAATAAGAAACTTTAGAGCTAATGAGGTTAGTACTTCAGATTTGCTATGGGTAAAGGATCGGCTTAACCGTGAATGCATAAAGTATAACTGCTCCGTAACTCAGCAAAACAACCGATTACTATTTAATTGGTAAAAATCAAAGTTGTTTTGGAGAAGACATCTTACTGTGATTGATGGTTTTAAACCCGACTTAAAAATCTCTTTTACCTTCTTTATCTCCATCCGGAACAGTACAATCACTGCTGCCAACATGGGGTCATATTCAACCACGCAGTCCGCACTACGGTTGATACGGACGCAGGTTTGCAAAGGTCAAAACTTCTAGTTATCTTTCGTGCTGAAAGGGCGTGGCAGAAATATACCCCAGGCCCGTTGTAGCCAATAAAGAAAACTGACAAATGAAAGTAAAAATATGTTTAATTCAAGATTGCCCTGTATTCTTTGATAAAGAGCGAACAATCATAAAGGTTGAAGAAATTACAAAGCAATATGCAAAAGAAGGTTGTGAATTAATTGTTTTTCCTGAATCATTTATCCCCGGCTATCCAAGGGGTTTTTCGTTTGGCGCAATAATAGGAAGCCGAACAAATGAAGGTAGAAATCTTTATTCAGAATATTACAAAAACAGTTTAGACATAGAGAGTGAAGATTTAAAGAGGCTTGAACAACTATCAAAATCTCAAAATGTCTATTTAGTAATTGGAATTACAGAAAAAGAAAACACAACTGGAAGTTTATATTGTTCAATGCTATACATTTCACCTAAAGATGGTTTATTAGGAGTACATAGAAAAATTAAACCTACAGGAACAGAAAGAGTTATTTGGAGTGAAGCATCAGGTGATTCTTTAGTTACTTTCCAAACTAAAATAGGAAAACTTGGAGGACTTATTTGTTGGGAAAACTATATGCCGTTAGCAAGAATGTCAATGTTTAAAAAAGGTGTTGAGATTTATATAGCTCCAACAGCCGATTCAAGAAAAGAGTGGACTTCTACAATGCAGCATATTGCTTTAGAAGGAAGATGCTTTGTATTAGGATGCAATCAGTATTTTACAAAATCTATGTATCCAAAAAAATATCAATCCTTAGTAAAAGATGAACCGGAAAATATGTGCCCCGGAGGTAGTGTTATTGTCTCTCCATTTGGTAAAATAATCTCAGGACCTTTATTTGATGAATCCGGAGCTTTGATTGCTGAATTAGATCTGGATGAAATCAATTTGAGTAAATTAGATTTTGACGTAATTGGTCACTATTCAAGAAATGATATATTTAAATTTAGCGTATTGAATCAACCCGAAATAAAAGAAGAAAAACGACACACAAATAAAACCTCTACATAGTGAGAGTTTCAGTTCTTAATTGAAAGGTAAGTACTTCGAAAACACGCACTTCGTATAGCCAAAAAGTTGTTGTACATTAAAAATAATTAAGAAATGGAAAAAACAGTTTCTGAAGCTATTGCATATAGACGCTCTTGCAGGGTTTATAAAAAAGAACCTATTAGTACCGAAAAGGTAAAACAATGTCTCCAAAATGCAGTATTGGCACCAACAAGCAGCAACTTACAGCTCTGGGAATTTTATCATATTTCCGATAAAGAGATCTTAAAAAAAATGACCAAAGCTTGTTTGTATCAAAATGCGGCTAAATCTGCACAACAATTAATTGTTGTTGTTGTTAGAAAAGATCTTTGGCGTAAACGTGTAAAAGCAAACTTAAACTATATTGATCAAACTTATAACAAACCAAATCTTTCTAAGCGTGAACAGAATAGAAAAAATATGGCTACCAATTATTATAAAAAAATAATTCCTTTTGCTTATTTTGAATTTCTTGGAATTCTTGGGATACTAAAATATGTTGTATTTCAAATTGTTGGTTTGTTTGGTCCAATTTATCGTCAGGTAAGAAAAAGTGACATGCGCATTGTCGCTCATAAAACTGCTGGATTGGCAGCACAGAACTTTATGATAAGTATGGCAGCAATTGGTTATGACACTTGCCCAATGGAAGGTACTGATACCTTGCGTATAAAGCAAATACTAAATATCCCACGATCTGCCGAAATCAATATGGTCATTGGTTGTGGTATTAGAGATGAAAAAGGAATTTATGGTTCTCGTTTTAGAATACCTTTTGAAGAAGTTTATCATTATGTTTAAATGTAAATAATATTTAATTTTTTAGTGATAACTTTTACTGCTTTTTATTAAAAGTTTTCATTTCAATCTTATATATTTATTGCCTAAATAAAATTTTATGACTTTATTACTTATGGCTGCTGGAAGCGGTAGTCGTTACGGAAAACTCAAACAATTTGATGAACTCGGCCCAAATGATGAATTCTTAATGGAATTTAGCATTTTTGATGCTATTTCGTTTGGATTCGATCATATAGTAGTTATTACGAAATTAGCAAATAAAGCGTTTTTGCAGGATTATTTAGCACAACGTTTACCAGGGCATATTAAACTTGATGTTTTAGTTCAGGATATTAATGATATACCCCCTGGAGTAAATATTGATACAAAACGGGAAAAACCCTGGGGAACTGCTCATGCTGTCTGGACTGCAAGAGAGGTTATTGATTCCGATTTTGTAATTATTAATGCCGATGATTATTATGGTCAGAATGCTTTTGCCGGTGCTTCTAATTTTATCAAAACCAACAGTTCTAATTCAACGTATGCCATTGTTGGATATAGTTTAAAGAGTACCTTATCGGAGCATGGTTCGGTTTCGCGGGGTGCTTGTGAAGTTGATGGACAAAAATTAATTTCGATCGAAGAACTAACAAAAATTGAGGCTAATAATGATGAAATTATTGATGCTGATTCTGGTAGAACTCTAGCTCCAGAAACTACTGTATCTATGAATTTTTGGATTTGTAATACCTCTATTTTCGATTATATTGAAACCTATTTCAGAAAGTTTTTACAAATACCTGAAAATCTTGAAAAAAGTGAAATCTATTTACCTTTTGTAGCGCAAGAGATGATGAGTAATGGATTGATAGATATAAATGTAATTCCATCTAATAGTAATTGGTTTGGTGTTACTTATTTTGATGACAAAGAAGAAGCAGTTAATACTTTAGCACAATTAACAAAAGACGGAAAATATCCAAATCCGCTTTGGAAATAAGAGCACACTATGGATGCTCAATTACTAAAGTTCATATTAGAAACCTTTAAGATTGATGTTACAAAAACATCGTTTCAGCCTATTTCTCAAGGTTATATAAACGATACCTATTTGGTTTCTCAAAATGACCAACCCAAATATATCCTTCAGCGCATAAACAGTAAGATATTTAAAGACGTCCATGGACTGCATAACAATATTGAAAAGGCGTTAAAAAATTTAACTGCCGATAATTATCAATCCATTGTATTATCAACTACTAAAAATAATAAGACCTATTTTACACAAAATGATAGCTTTTGGCGTGTTTTAAATTTTATTAAAGACAGTACAGCATATAATTTCACTTCAAATTCAACCATAGCTTTTGAAGCAGGACGAATAATTGGACGCTTTCATACACTATTACAAAATGAAACTATAGATGATTATATAGATACAGTTCCAAACTTAAATTATTTACCATTCAGA
>JAGLKH010000042.1 GCA_023141985.1 Flavobacteriaceae bacterium
GCTAAACAACTTGCGGAATCTAAAGAAAAAAAGGGTTGGTTAATTACATTAGACTATCCAAGTTATATTCCTTTTATGACCTATGCAAACAATCAGGAGTTACGTAAAAAACTATCTATCGCTTTTGGAAGTAGGGCTTTTAAAAATGATGAATTTGACAACCAAGATATTATTATTAATGTTGCGAAATTACGCCATGACCGAGCCACGCTTTTAGGCTATAAATCTCATGCTCATTTTGTATTAGAAGAACGCATGGCTGAAACTCCGAAAAAAGTTTCAGAATTTCTAAATGAACTTCTCGAAAAAGCTAAACCGGCAGCAGAACGAGAATTCGCTAATCTTGAAAAGTTTGCTAAAAAGTTAGATGATATTGATAGGCTTGAAAAATGGGATTCTGCATATTATTCAGAAAAATTAAAACAAAAACTATTTAAACTAGACGACGAGCTTCTTAAACCCTATTTCAAACTTGAAAATGTAATTAATGGTGTATTTACAGTCGCAAACAAATTATATGATTTACATTTTGAAGAAATAGATACAATTGACAAATATCAAAAAGACGTTTTAACTTATAAAGTTACAAATAAGCACAATGAGCTTATTTCAATTTTTTATGCCGATTTCTTTCCAAGGCAAGGAAAACGTAATGGAGCCTGGATGACGTCTTTTAAACCACAATGTATTAAAGATAATATTAATGAGCGTCCTCATATTTCTATAGTATGCAATTTTACTAAACCTACTAAAAGCAAACCATCACTATTAACTTTTAACGAAGTTACCACACTATTTCATGAGTTTGGACATGCTTTACATGGTATGTTAGCTAACACTACATATCCAAGTTTATCAGGAACAAGTGTGTATTGGGACTTCGTCGAATTACCGAGTCAGGTATTAGAAAATTGGTGTTACGAAAAAGAGGCACTTGAATTATTTGCAAAACATTATGAAACCGGAGAAGTAATCCCGATGGATTTAATTAAAAAAATTAAAGCCTCTTCAAACTTTCATGAAGGCATGCAAACCTTGCGTCAAATAAGTTTTGGCCTTTTAGATATGAGTTGGCATGGACAAGATCCATCCAATATTATTGATGTAAAAGCGCAAGAAATAAAAGCGTTTGGTAATACGCAACTCTTTCCAGATGTTACCGAAAATTGCATGAGCACAGCTTTTTCTCATATATTTCAAGGGGGATATTCTTCTGGTTATTACAGCTACAAATGGGCAGAAGTCTTAGATGCTGATGCCTTTGAATATTTTAAATCAAAAGGTGTTTTCAATAAAGAAGTCGCCAACAAATTTAAAAATAACATACTCTCTAAAGGTGGAACCGAAAACCCAATGACACTCTACAAGCGTTTTAGAGGACAAGAGCCTAAACCAGAAGCATTGCTTAAACGTGCAGGGTTGATTAAATAGTTAACACATATTACCTAGTAAAATTTAAAAAAATTACTAACCTAAATGCAGATTATCTAACAATTTTACAATAAAAAACTAAAAACCTAATCATAATTTTTGTTTAAATTGATGATATAACCTGAGTTCGATTAAAAATTCTATTTACAGAAAACAAAGAAATGGTAAGATTTGAAGAATAAATTTTAAGGAATAACGAGTTATTTCTGGAAATTTATTCAAAAAAGATTGCCTTTAATTTGTTTTTCCTTCGGATTTGAAGAATTTTCCCATATACTTCACCAAATTTCTTAAAATTATCTAGATAATCCTTCAAAAATTTGTCTTTGCCTATGGAAAAATTCTTCTAAACTGTAAACGAATTTTTAATCGAACTCAGGTTATAAGAAGGTTTTAATTATTTGAAATGTAAGTACATATAAATATCTTCGACTGTATTATTCAAATAATAAATATGAAACGAGCATGTTAAAATCTTTCTCACCAAAAGGAATGATTAATAGCGAACTGCATG
>JAGLKH010000420.1 GCA_023141985.1 Flavobacteriaceae bacterium
TTTTGCAGCCATTTTAAATAATTAAAACCGATTTTTATGAATCATTACGAAACTGTTTTCATCTTAAATCCCGTTTTATCTGATGTACAGATAAAGGAAACAGTAAAGAAATACGAAGATTTTCTTGTTTCTAAAGGAGCAAAGATGATATCCAAAGAGGATTGGGGCCTGAAAAAATTAGCCTACCCAATTCAAAACAAAAAAAGTGGCTTTTACCACTTATTTGAATTTACTGCTCCAGGAGAAGTAATTAATCCGTTAGAAGTAGAGTTCCGCCGAGAAGAACGATTTATGCGTTACTTAACTGTAAAACTAGACAAACACGCTATTTCATGGGCTGAAAGAAGAAGAGTTAAACTTAAAGAAAAAGCGTAATTATGTCAAGTATAGAACAACAAGCAAAAGGGAAAAAAGACGGAGAAATTAGATATTTAACTCCGTTAAACATTGAAACTAGTAAGAGAAAAAAATATTGTCGTTTTAAAAAGTCGGGAATAAAATATATTGATTATAAAGATCCGGATTTTTTATTAAAGTTTGTTAATGAGCAAGGTAAATTATTACCAAGACGTTTAACAGGAACTTCATTAAAGTATCAAAGAAAAGTATCTGTAGCTGTTAAAAGAGCACGACATTTGGCTTTAATGCCATATGTAGCAGATTTATTGAAATAAAACTATTATAACTATGGAACTTATATTAAGACAAGACGTTGAAGGATTAGGATTTAAAGACGATATTGTAACAGTTAAGAACGGTTATGGTAGAAACTATTTAATTCCACAAGGAGAAGCTGTTTTAGCAACTATTTCAGCAAAAAAAGTATTAGCTGAAAATTTAAAGCAGCGCGCTTTTAAAGAAAAGAAAATTGTTGATGATGCAAATACACTTGCTGAAGCTATTAAGATTTTAGAAATTAAGATTGAAGCAAAAGTGGGTACAGGAGATAAGTTATTTGGATCTGTAAATAACATTAATGTAGCAGATGCAATAGAAAAAGAAGGTTACAGCATAGATAAAAAATTCATAAATGTTAGTGGAGGTAACATTAAACGTTTAGGAAAATACAATGCGACTTTAAGATTGCACCGAGAAGTAACTGTAGATTTACCTTTTGAAGTTATAGCTCAATCTAAATAGAAATTATTAACAATAGTTAATAATTATTTAAATTCATAACATTAGCCGCTCGTTGAGCGGCTTTTTTTTGCTAAATTTACGAGAACTAATTAAAAACAATAACAAAATCATGTATTCAATGAAAAAAATTACTCTTTCTTTTCTTTTGATGTTATTTGGTATAGTTGCTTTTGCGCAAGTTACCACCTCTAATATAAAAGGATTGATTTTAGATGAGACTTCACAGCCTCTGCCCGGAGCTAACGTAGTCGCTATTCACACACCTACAGGAACTAAATATGGTGCCGCAACTAATATTGACGGCAGGTATAACTTACTAAACTTAAGAGTTGGTGGCCCATACACTATAACTATTAGTTATGTTGGTTATAAGGAACAATCCTTTAACGATGTTTATTTAACATTAGGGAAAACTCAAAATTTAGATGTTTCCCTTGTTCCGGATAATGAACAATTAGATACTGTAGTAATACAAGGTACCGGAGGAACTGGTACTTTTGGTAGTGATAGGACAGGAGCAGAAACTAGTGTAGGGCGACGAGAACTCACTCGATTACCAACTATCTCCAGATCTCAAGCAGATTTTACACGTTTAGAACCAACTGCTAGTAATGGTTCTTTTGGAGGTCGAAACGATCAATTTAATAATTTCTCTTTAGATGGTGCTATTTTTAATAATCCATTTGGTCTTGATGCTGCGACTCCCGGAGGTCAAACAAATGCACAACCTGTATCTATAGATGCTATTGAACAAATTCAAGTCACTACAGCACCTTACGATGTAACACAATCCGGTTTTACAGGAGCTTCAGTTAACGCTGTAACAAAAAGTGGTACCAATGAGTTTCATGGTACAGTATATGGTTTTTATAGAGATCAGGATTTTACAGGAAGTAAAATTAAAGGCGATAAATTACCTGATGCAAAATTACAACAAACGCAATTTGGTGTTAGTATTGGAGGTCCAATTGTAAAGAATAAGCTATTCTTTTTTGCTAATTTTGAAAAAGAAGATAGAGATGATTTAGGGCAAAATTGGTTACCTAATACAAGCTCTGGAGCTGTAAACGAATCCAGAGTATTAGAATCAGATTTAATAATGGTAAGAGATGCTTTTGATGCTATAGGTTATGATACTGGTGCTTATGAAGGATTTATTCATAAATCGGAGTCTCATAAAGGTATCTTTAAATTAGATTGGAATATTAACGATAATAATCGTTTTTCTGTTATTTATAATTATTTAAATGCTTCTAGAGAAAAACCAGCTCATCCAACAGCAATAGCATTTAGAGAAGCTAGTGCGAATACTTTACAATTTGAAAATTCGGGTTACCAAATAA
>JAGLKH010000421.1 GCA_023141985.1 Flavobacteriaceae bacterium
CACAAAAAGAAGTAAAATAGGATTTGGAGTTTTGCAATAAATGAGACAACCTGAATTAAAAAAAATTAATTGATTGATTTGAAAAAAAATTGATAAATCATTACTTGCTCCTTGTTTAATCCAAAAGGTTAGCAACATACCTACCATAACACTTCCTAACACTACAAAAAACCAGAGAAGTTAACTTCTCTGGTTTAATTTAATTTTTTATCTAAAAACTGTTAACCTATTTTAGGATGACTCATATTAGTTTATATTAAAGGATGCTCCTACACCTACAGAAGCAACGTTAACAGAATCTTTGGTCATTCCTTGATAATATCCAAAAACATCAACAACACCTAATTTCAAACCAATTTTTGGATAATAATAAAATCCTCCTCCGTCTGAGTCTTCATTTGTAAAAATGCCATATCCAAGATCAATTCCTAAAAACCATTCTTCGCCTAAAGCAACTCGAGTAGAAGCAGCAATTGGGATAATGCCAAGGTCGTCCACTTTAAACCCTTCAAAATCCTTACCAAAAAAATTGATGTATCCTGTAGCAATCCCTACATCAAAACCTTCACTTACATTAAATAAATAAGACACATCTAATCCAAGAGTAAAAGATGAAACATCTTCAAAATCACCTACAGGAATACCTAAGTGTAAACCAAAATTGAATCCTTCTCCAGAATTGTTGGTTTGAGAGCTATCTTGTGCACTAATATTTGAAAATCCAAATATTGCAATGGCAACAAATAATAATATTTTTTTCATAATTTGTTATTTTATTGGTTAAACCTTAAAAGTAGTTACATCATTTTCAAGAAACTATGTTATAAAACATATTATAAAAGGAAAAATATCTCTTATTTTGCATTTCTATTAATTGAAACTATTTGTAAATAGACAAGGGAATAATGATTACTTTTAATTACCCTTTAACAATGTGATTTTCCCTTTCCAATGATGGTGAGAAAACGGATCTTTAGAACTATTGTAATCATTGGTCATACCACTGCCAGTTGCTCCTTCAAAGCGACCAGTACCTCCAGTAATTACAAAAGGGTCTTTGAAATATGAATTAGCAAAATTTGGCATACCTGGTACTCTACCTGGTAAAACAAAACCTTCTACATAAACATATAATCTATCTCCGTTTTCATCTTCGAAATATGCTTCTTCGAAAGCATTTGGGTAAGAACTATCCCTTACATCAACGCAAAAGTCAAAATGGGAAGTTAGCTTGCCAAAATGAGTGCCAGTTCCTTCACCATTGTTTATGACGTTTATCATTGGTGGGAAAGATCCACACTTGTCCAAATCAGGAGCTGTAAGATCATAAGTACCAGTAAATACAAGGTTAAAACCCATGTTAATGTTTTTTTTAAAGTCGTTATTGGATAAAGAAGCATTGTCAAATTCAAGGTCATCTGTTCTGTCGCATCCTGCAACAAGGCTAAATACAGCCATCAGAAAGAAAGTTTTCAAAAGTATTTTCATAATATAGTTATTTAGTAGGATTATTAATAATCTATTAATTTACTAATAATTACAAAAAATAAATATGTTATAAAACATAGCTTGATATGTTATAAAACATAGTTAATATGTGATATTAAATAATTAGGAGTGTAAATAATGAATAACTGTAATTATAGATTTTCTTTAACTCTCCAAATATTAGACTGGCTTGTTTATTGTATTTTTCTTATATTTGATAGACTAACAATAAGTTAATTAAACCTATTTTATAGTGTCTCTCAGCAATTCAAAGGATGAAGGAAGTTACTCTTGTTTTAATTGCAATAAAAGAAGTAATTCTCTTTTAAATGATTTAAGTAATAGTGAGTTGAAAATACTTAACAAGAATAGATACGAAGTTTCTTATAAGTCTGGAGAAATTATTTGTAAAGAAGGCGCTAAACCATTTGGTCTTATTTGTTTGAATAAGGGAAAGGTAAAAATAGTTAGAAGAGGAACTAATGGCAATGAACAAATTTTAGGGTTAAAAAAAGCTGTTGATTTTATAGGCTTTCGGGGTTTAATGGGGGGAAGTCCTTGTTTATCATCAGCCATCACTTTGGAGGATTCTACCGTTTGTGTTATTAAGAAAAAAGATTTTTTCAAAGTAGTAGATAGCAATAAAAACTTAGCCTTTAAAATTATTAGATTATTTGCTAATAATTTGATAAAAAAAGATAGTCGTTTAGTAAACCTCACACAAAAACATGTTAGGGCTCGTTTAGCAGAGGCTTTACTTTTAATAAATGGTATTTATGGAACAAACCCAAGAACTGGGGTTTTGAATGTTTCATTAAAACGATCAGATCTGGCAAGTCTTGCTAATATGACTACAGCCAACGCTATTAGAGTTCTTTCTTCCTTTAGTAAAGAAAATTTAGTTGATGTTAATCACAGAAACATTAAAATAAACAACCTAAAAGTTTTGAAAGACATAAGCACTTTCGATAGATAATATACCTTTTAGTTCATTTACATCAAAAAGATCTAATTAAAGTGCTTTATAGTGTTTTATTATGTTTTATGTATTTGTTAAATAATGGTAGTTACTTCCCATTCAAAAAGTATTATATCAATGTTTATAGTAGTTATGAATAGTTGAGGTACAAATAAGGTACAACTCAATACTAAAAGTCATTAAAAATAGGAATAATATTACTTATGATTTATCAAACAATTCTATTTGGCAAAAAGGAAAGAGTTTGTATGGGCATTTTACTCTCCTAACTAATTTTAATTAGTTAAAAAAGCTGAATTTATAGATTGATTTTGAATACGTACCAGCATAGTTGCAAAATACTTTAAATTCACCTTTTTCTTCTAAAAGGGCTTTTAATTCCTTAGAACTTTTTTTCATAAGAACCATAGTACCATCCTCTATCATACCTATTTTTAGTTCTTTAATAACTCCAATGGGAGTTTTAACTTTCAGTATTTGCTGACTTGCCTCAATGAAACTTTCTTTAATTCCATTGTCTTAGGTGGATTGGATAGACCGGTCAAAGTGAACCACCTTCAGTGGATAAAAGTGAGCATAGCAATAATTATTGCAAATCCTTTTTATAGCTTAGGCTGGAATGAGTTTTTAAGTGGCTCAAAAATTTCCGTTTTCAGTGGTTCTCTTTGTCCGTTTTTTGCACACAGAACTGTAAAACGCTCTAAAACCTTAATATTTAATGCTTGAAACTGTTTCTATTCCATGACAAAAGTCATGGTTTACTGATAGTGATATAGTTACATTTAGTAGATTAAATTAATCTAATATGACACGATCCACTAAAGTATTGTATTGGTCGCCACGTATTGTCTGTATTTTGGCTATTCTTTTTGTTAGTTTGTTTGCGTTTGATGCATTTACACCCGAATTAACATTTTGGCAGCAGATAGGTGCTTTCATAATGCATTTAATTCCATCCTTTATTTTACTCATTTTACTTATCATTTCATGGAAATGGGAATTTATTGGTGGTATAATCTTTACGGTAATTGGTTTTGGGTTGAGCCCACTTGTGTTTATTCATAATTATAATATGAACCACTCCGTATGGATGAGTTTAGGAATCATTTCCCTCATTACTATTCCCTTTGCTATAGTTGGAATTCTCTTTATTTTAAGCCATTTCCGCAGAAAAAAGGAGAGGCTTTTAGAATCGAAACAATCAAATCCATAAAACACTAAAAATTAAAAATGGAATCAATCGAATGCTGTTTAGACAAAATACTTGAAAATTTAGACGATAATTGGAAAAAGCCAAAACGACTACCACTCGATGGAGAGGAATTTCTAAAAGAAATTGAATATCCCAACAGGCCGGAATACTTTATGGAACTTATCGATATACTAAAGGATGATGGATATGTAAAACTTGTCCAAAGCAGAGATGGATATAATAATGACTTTAAATGGTACGAGCATTCAGCGATCATCACGGTAAAAGGAATTCTATTCTTAAATAAGGGAGGATACCAGCAAAAAATAATTGAAGATAATGCTTATAAAAAAAGACTCGAAGCAATGGAGAAGCGAATGGGAAAAGCTACTCTTTGGATAGCAATTGCGACTGTAATTTTGGCAATTGGGGGATTGATCGCTGCCTGGTATTATTTGTATGAAATTTTTGGTGACTAAAGAGGGAAATTTTAATCTTTTTAATAGTTGAATCAAATTAACGTAAACAACTTCTTAAACCACCTTTAGAATTAGTCATTCCATTATATTCTAATTCTGGAATGAAACTAAACTCCTTAAGTGCTTTCTTTGATACAGCAATACAATATATAACTGCATAATTAATGCCCTCTAATTCATTTCAATCACCAATCTAAAGAAAGCTCAATTTTATTTCTAATAATATATGTCATATAAATACTATCATAGAACTCTAAAAC
>JAGLKH010000422.1 GCA_023141985.1 Flavobacteriaceae bacterium
GGCTTAATATCTACGATTGCATTTGTTTATATTTCTTATGCGGGAGTAACAAAAGTTGCTGCAATTGCCGGAGAGATAAAAAACCCCCGTAAAAACTTGCCAAGAGCTATGATCTTGTCATTACTTATTATGACTTCTATTTATGTTTTTGTTACGTTTGTTTTAGTTGGCAACATTCCTTTAGAGTCTTTAAAAACTGATATAAAGCCTATTTATTCTATTGCAAATTTACTGGGAGGAAAATATATTGGCTATATAGCTGCTGTTGTTGGAATTATTACACTTATATCGATGGCAAACTCTGGTGTATTAGCTTCTTCCAGGTTTCCATTTGCCATGGCTAGAGATAAACTATTACCTGATTTTATGGGTAAAATACACGCTAAATATCTTACTCCGGTTGTCACTATTGTTATAACATGTGTGGTTATGGCATTAGTAATATTGTTTTTAGATGTTGAAAAAATCGCAAAACTAGCGAGTGCTTTTATGGTTATGATGTTTGTTGCTGTTA
The DNA here is from genome assembly GCA_023141985.1 of Flavobacteriaceae bacterium. Lineage (GTDB taxonomy): Bacteria > Bacteroidota > Bacteroidia > Flavobacteriales > Flavobacteriaceae > PRS1. The sequence goes on from JAGLKH010000422.1 coordinate 515, forward strand.
ATGCAGCCGTTATTGTTTTAAGAGAAACATCTGTGCAATGGTACAATCCGTCATATCGCTCTCCGCTATATCCATTTGTTCAAATCTTTGGAATTATTAGTGGTATTGTGCTATTAGTGTTTTTAGGGCTTATGCCTTTTATGGCAATCCTTGCAATTATTCTTTTAGGGTTTATAATCTACTTTAATTTTGGAAGGAAGACCGCTCGAACAGGAGTTTTAAGGAGGTATGGACATAGACCAGCGCTTTATTTATTATATAAGCGTATGAACAAAGAACAAAGAAATCTAAGTAAGAACAACAATGTAGATTCCAAAATTTTAGACGGTGAATTTAACCCTGAGGCTGGTGTTGTTGTGCCTTTATTGGGTAATGAAAATTCTCCGGAAATGCTTATTGAAATAGGCGCAGCCATTAACAAAAGACAACAACTCCAAACAGTTAATATTACAGAGGTTCCTAACCAGGCATTTCTAGATGCGTTTATGGGAGAAACCCCTAAAATTAATTCTTTAGCCAGACGAATTTCGGGATTAGCTAAGGCTAAAAACATTAATATAGATTTTGAAGCATTAGTAACACACGATATTTCAGATACAATTCATGAGTTAAGCGATCAAACCCATTGTGATTGGCTTGTAATGGGATGGAACGGAAGAGCGCATAACGGTATTTTGGTTAGCAATCCAATAGGGTGGCTGGTCACACATATTAATTCAGATTTTGCTCTATTTAAAGATAACGGCGTGAGACATATTAGCAAAATATTACTTGCTTTACGTCCGGGAAGAAAAGATAAGAGTTTTATTGCAGTAGCCGATCGAATATGTCAATTTTATAATGCCTCACTAACTCTTTTACATGTTGTTTCGACACAAACAGAAAAAGAAACTAAAGAGGAAATGAGGCAAAATTCGTTAAGGTTATTGCAAAAAGTAAATACTAAAAGCGAGGTGATTATATTAAAATCTGATAATTCGATAGACGCTATTTCAAAAACTTCGGCAGGATATGATTTGCTTATTTTAGGAACACCACAAAAAGATAATTGGATAAGTGTTTTATTTGGAACAGGGAAGGATAAATTCACTGAGAAATCAGCATGTTC
>JAGLKH010000423.1 GCA_023141985.1 Flavobacteriaceae bacterium
GCAAAATCAAACCATCGTTCTCCAAATCCAACAAATATTCCGGCCCATAGCCCAAATTGTGCGCCATGAGATAAGCTATGTCCACCTCCTGACAATTTGGAATAAATTGTAGAAAAAGCAAAAGCCAGGATTACACATGCAATAATTAAATGAAGTTGGTCTGCGGTATTATCATTAACATTCTCAAAAAGAGAAGAGCCAATAATATCCCATAGTAAATAACCGCCAAAATAAGCCCAAACGGCACCTACTAGCGTTGAAATTAAATTAGATTTTGAAAACATAATTATTAGTTTTTGTTAGTTAATAAGGAGGAAAGATATCATAAAATTATTAAATCACTAAAAATTAAGTTAAAAATTTATAAACAATGTAACCTGTTATGTAGTTAATAACTCTACGACTAAAACATTAATTCGTAACTTTGTATAGCTAATGTAGTAATAATGAAAGATATTAATGATAATATTGAATCCCCATTTATTCTTAAAGTAAGTTTTGATAAACTTTTACAGTACTATGAAAATTTATCAAAAAGTGATGATGAATTCATTGCTGCTAATGCTAATAGAATTTTAAAATATCAAGAGCCTTTCCCAATTTTGAGAGATGGTTTTAGTGATACATCTTTGTTAGTTAAGTATAAAAAAGAAATAAAATTTATTTTACAAGATTCGTTTAGTGAAGTGCTTTCTAAAAATGAAATAAAAACAGCCTCTGTACCTTTTCACAACCTTATTTTTAATTCTTCTGAAAGATTTAATAATATAATAAAAGCAGCAGGAAAAGATTTTGAAATCAAAATCAAAAATATGCCAGAAGACGATAGTTACATTTTTGCATGTATTACTATTCTAAATTTTTGTTATGGCTATAATATAAATTTTAAACGTCCTTATTTCTATGAAATTCCAGATGTAAAAGATGTTATACGTTATTATAAGATTTTATATAATGGAGATTTTATAGAAATTATTCCAACAGAGAATGCAAAAAAAATTACTCAGGAAGACTATGATGAATTGCTTGATAATTTTGAAAACATTGAGCTTTGGAAAGAAAAATTCCCACCAAACAGTTACCTTTTTAAAGGTTTTGTGATATCAAATATTTTTGATGTTACAGACGACCAGTCCATATCAAATATTAAATCAAGTTTAATTGAAGAACATGGAAAAAAGAATCAAAATTTTTCAGAAAACATTCATGAGGTTTTTCGTTCCCTTTTTAACATTAAAGATTTGCAAGTAGGCTTTTCAACTTATAATAGACAAGATGATACTTTTGAACAAGTTCATGGAGAGGGTATAAAGGGTTTTTTATTAAGTGGTCAAGAAATAAAGAATAGTAAAGAATTATTATGCGACAAATCCTATGAAACACTATTAAAAGAAAAAAAGTTTTATTCGGTTTCTGATGTCGATAAGTTTTATAAGTTGTCTAAAGGCAAAGCTCCACAATATAAAATTTTAAAGGAGCATGGTGTAAGGAGTGCAATTTTAGCTCCGATTGCTGAGGGTGAAAATTTACTTGGAATTTTAGAAATCGTATCAGATAAACCCAAATTGCTTAATAGCGTTAATGCGAATAAGTTAGAAGATGTAATGCCATATATAGTAACAGCTGTAAAACGCTCTAAAGCAGCAGAAGAAAATTTAATAGAGGCAATAATACAGCAAGAATGTACTTCAATTCATCCAAGTGTATATTGGAAATTTGAAAGAGAAGCAAAAATGTTTCTAAAGAATAATTTACTTGGGAATCAAGTAGGATTTGGGAAAATAGCTTTTGAAGAGGTCTATCCGCTTTATGGACAAATAGATATAAAAGGCTCTTCTGAAGCAAGAAATCTTGCAACAAAACAGGATTTAATACTTCAACTTAATTCAGCCAGAAAAATAATTAAAAAGGTTTTTGAAACAAAATCACTTCCTATTTATGAGCAAATAATATTTCAAATTGATAATTATTTATATGGAATTGAAGAATATTTTCAAGTGGATAGCGAGCAACATATTTCAGATTTTTTTAAAAATGAAATTAATCCTTTGTTCAGTCATTTACTTGAAAATAATAAGTTAAAACAAGAAATTGACGACTATTTTAACACCATGGATAATAGACTAAAAGTAATATATAAACACCGAAAAGATTACGATGACACTATTACATTGATTAATAAAAAAATGGCGGGTTTGCTGGATAGCAAGCAAGAAGAAGCACAACAAATGTATCCACATTTTTTTGAGCGTTTTAAAACAGATGGTGTTGAGCATAATATGTACATAGGAGAATCTATTACAAGAGAAAATAGTTTTAATCTTATTTATTTATATAATTTAAGATTATGGCAATTACAAGTAATGTGCGAAATGGAAAACGCATTTTATCTGGAACAAAAAGATTTTCCTATTCCATTAAATGTTGCTTCAATGATATTAGTGTTCAGTACGCCATTATCTATTAGTTTTAGAATGGACGAAAAACAATTCGATGTTGATGGAACATATAATGCAAGATACGAAGTTGTTAAAAAGCGTGTAGATAAAGCATATATTAAAGGCACTAAAACGCGGATTACTGAAAAAGGAAAAATAACAATTGTCTATTCTCAAAAACAAGATGAATTAGAATATTTGAGATATATTAATTTCTTACAATCTAAACATTATTTAGATAATGATTTAGAGATTGTTGAGTTACAAGATTTACAAGCTGTTACAGGTTTAAAAGCGATAAGAGTAAGTGTTTTATATCATAAATCTAAAAACGATAAAGCTTTTTATACTTATAATGATTTAATGGATACATTAAAAGTTTAAACTATGGTTTGCGATTTAAAAGCAATAGCAAAGGCAATTACTGATGTAATGATTCCAATGATAAAAACAGTATAAGTAATCCTCAATATTTTATATTTTCTATTTAAAACTTTGCCTAAAAAGTAAAGATCTTTGATCATAGATGAATATAAATATTCCTTGTCCTGCATCATCTCATTCATAGCCCATTCAAACTCATCGAGTTTCATTTTATGAAAATTTCCAAAGAATAATAGGTTTACCTTTTTATTTTTAACATCTTCTTTAGTAAACTTCCCGCTTGTTACATTTGGACGTGTTGCTACAACAGACAAAATCATTGCAGCAATAGTAAATAATACAAAAATTATTGTGGGATAGATAAGATGAGCATTTGAAGGATTATCAAGTTTTGGTATTAAATTAGAGAGTACAAGCGATACAATAATGGCATTAACCGATAGTAATATATTTGCTTTAGTATCTGCAATATCGCTTAAACTAATATGATTACGTAACGTTACTCTAAACATAGTTTCTATACCACGTTCGGGAGTCCTTGCTTTATGTTTTTTAAACGCAAATTCTTCGTCTTTCTTTTTATTCTTTTTGGCTTCCTGTTTTTGTTTTTTAAGCAATTTTAAAAGGGAAGCTAAGTTTTTCTCTTTCCCATCTTGCCAGTTGTTTTGGGCAAAGTTGGTATAAAACTGATGATGCTTTCTAAAAAAAGATATATTTTCTTCTGTCCACTCTATGTTTGAAAAAGTTTTATTATGAGTTAATTCTAATTCGGCTCTTAATAATTCACTAACATCATTATAATTTTTCGTAGCAAAATGTGAACAATCAGCATCACGAATTATTTGTTCAAGTAAATTTTGAGGCTCATAACCCATTTTTGTAGCCATTATTAAACTCGAAATCTGAGCTATCCGTTCTTCACTAATATTTTGTTCCTTTAAAAACTTAACTGCTAACTCAATACTTTGTTCTTCATGATTTTCATAACCATTAATATGCCCAACATCATGCAACCAGGCTGCTATTTGCAAATTTTCAGCATCTTCTCCTGTTATATTTTCACCTTCAATAAGTGCAGTAGTACTTTTTACAACACGTTGTGTGTGAGATAAATTATGATAAATAAAACCTGTAGATAAATCTCTTCGCAGTAATGAAGATACATATTTTTCGACTTCAATAAGTAAGTTTTCCATTTAAAGAATTATTTTTACTAAAATAGTTAATTAATATAACACATGAAACGAGCATAATGAAAGTTTCTCACTAAATAAATTATTATTTGCGAGTTCCATGTGACCATTAAAAAACAATAAATATAAACAGGTGAGATATCATCAATATATCGTTTTAACTATAATAATGTTTTTATTTAATGCTTGTGCAACATACAAGCCTCAATATAAAGACGATAATATTGATAAAACCTTTCCTCAAGATAAAAAAATAGAACATTCTTTCTTTTTAATTGGAGACGGAGGAAATTCACCTTTGGGCTCACAATCTGATGCCTTAAAAGTTTTTAAAAACGAATTAGGTAAAGCTTCAAAATATAGTACTGCATTATTTTTGGGGGATAATATCTATCCGGCAGGAATGCCAGAAAAAGGTCATGAACAGCGTGAATTTGCAGAACATCAACTAAATATTCAAACACAGGCAGTAAAAGACTTTAAAGGAAATACTATTTTTATTCCCGGTAATCACGATTGGTATGCTAATGGGTTAAAAGGATTAAAACGTCAAGAAAATTATGTTAAAGAGATATTAGGAGAAAATGCCTTTTTCCCTAAAAAAGGATGTCCAATTGAAAAAGTTAAAATCAGCGATGATATAGTATTGATATTGGTAGATTCGGAATGGTATTTAACAAAATGGGACGACCATCCAACAATTAATGACGATTGCGATATTAAAACACGAACTCAATTTTTTGCAGAATTTGAGAGTTTAATTAAAAAAGCTCAAGGAAAAACAACTATTGTAGCAATGCATCACCCAATGTTTACTAATGGGCCACATGGTGGACAATATTCTTTTGCTCAGCATATGTTTCCACTTCCAGTTTTAGGAACGCTTAAAAATGTAATTAGAAAAACAAGTGGTGTTACTAATACAGATTTACAGAATAAAAGATATAACGAATTTAAAAAGCGAATTGTAACATTATCTCAAGAAAACGAAAAAGTTATATTTGTTTCCGGGCATGAACACAGTTTACAATATTTAGTACAAGATAATTTACCTCAAATAGTTAGTGGAGCAGGATCTAAAACCAATCCAACAAGAAATACCGGAGGCGGACAATTTTCTTATGGGGCACCTGGTTATGCAAGATTAGATATATTTTATGACGGCTCGTCGTATGTGCGTTTTTATGAAGCTAAAACTAATGGGGTTATATATCAAACTAAAGTACTTTTAGCAGATAAAAAAGATATTGTTTCTAAGTATTCTACAAGCCTTCCAAAGCAAAAAATAGCATCTATTTATACTAAAGAAGAAACAGATAAAGGAAAATTCTATAAAACACTTTGGGGAGAACGCTATCGTAAATATTTTAGTACTGATGTTAAAGTTCCAACAGTAAATCTTGACACACTTTTGGGAGGATTAACTCCAATAAGAAAAGGTGGAGGACATCAATCAAAATCTTTGCGATTAAAAGACAAAGATGACCGAGAATATGTAATGCGGGCATTACGTAAGAATGCTGTTCAATATCTACAAGCAGTAGCATTTAAAGACCAATATATAGAGGGACAGTTTAATGATACTTTTACAGAAGGGTTACTACTTGATGTATTTACAGGAGCACATCCTTATGCCCCTTTTACTATTGGAGTATTATCAGATGCAATTGGAATATATCATACAAACCCAGTCTTGTATTATGTGCCAAAGCAAAAAGCTTTAGGTGCTTTTAATAGTGAATTTGGAGATGAATTGTATATGATCGAAGAACGAGCAGCCGATGGTCATGGTGATAAAGCAAGTTTCGGATTTTCTAATAAAATTATTAGCACTAACGATATGCTTACTAAACTTCGAAAAAATGAAAATCATAAAGTGGATGAAGCAGCTTATATAAGAGCGCGTTTGTTCGATATGCTTATTGGAGATTGGGATAGACACGAAGACCAATGGCGTTGGGCAGTGTTTAAAAGCAATGAAAAAACTGTTTATAGGCCTGTTCCCCGGGATCGTGATCAGGCATTTTCAATAATGGCAGATGGGGCACTGTTAGGTTTTGCCACCAAAGTGGTTCCAACTTTACGTTTAATGCAATCTTATGGTGAAGAGTTGAAAAGTACAAAGTGGTTTAATTTAGAACCTTATCCTCTGGATATGGCTTTGATTAATGAAGCAGATAGAACGCTATGGAATGATCAAGTAAAACATATTGTAGCCAATTTAACAAATGAAATTATAGACCAAGCATTCAATTATTTTCCAGATGAAGTAAATGATGAAACTATTAAAGATATTAAAAGAAAATTAATAGGAAGGCGTGGTAATCTTCAACAAATATCTGACGAATATTATAATCAGATCAACAAATTTGCAGTTATAAAAGGGACTGATAAAGATGATTGGTTTGTTATAGAACGTATGCCTCAAGGAGATACTAAAGTAACGATATATCGCATAAAAAAAGGAGAAAAAGGAGAGATATTTCACCAAAGAACATATACTTGTAATGATAATAAAGAAATATGGATTTATGGTTTAGACGATAAAGACACATTTGAAGTTTTTGGCAATGGAGATAAACTTATCCCAATAAGAATAATTGGAGGTCAAAACGAAGATATTTACAATATTAAAAACGGAAAAAGAATTAAGATTTACGATTATAAATCCAAGAAAAGTGAATTTGTAACCCATAAAGGAAAAGTAAAACTTACCGATGATTATGAGACAAATGTTTATGATTATAAAAAGCTTAAACATAATGCTAATCAGTTATTACCAACTATAGGAGCTAATCCAGATGATGGATTTAAAATAGGAATTGTAAATACTTTTACAACGTACGGATTTGAACGTAACCCATTTACTACACAACATGTGTTTTCGGGATCTTATTATTTTGCTACAAATGGATTTGATTTCAAATATAATGGCGAATTCGCAAATATTGTTGGACGTTGGAATTTTGGTTTAGAAGCAATTTATACCAGTCCAAATTATAGTGTTAATTTCTTTGGTTTTGGCAATGAGACTATTAATCTTAATGAAGAAGATGAAGACAATTTTAATATTGATTACAATCGTGTAAAGTTAAGTACATTAAAATTTTCAACTTCATTAATTTGGAAAGGCGA